>CAYGNU010000016.1:0-21383 GCA_964351175.1 uncultured Roseivirgaceae bacterium
CCACTGAGAAGGACAGCATTGGCAGGTACATACAGGTGAGCAATTATCATCACAAGAGCTATGTTCCGCTGGTGATTCCTTAAAAGAAAGAGAATCAATATTAATAATGTTCTCAGAACACGGAAAAACAACTAACAACAAGAAAGTGATGGCTATATAGGCTGCCTTTTTGTGCATACCTCAAAGCTATGGAATAAATCAACGCAATCCTGCTGCAACAAAAGGCGAAATAAGTTAAATCTTAAGCGAATCTTAAGATTCTGTTAAAGATGCTTTAATTTCATAACGATAATATTTGCACAATGAGAATTCTGATAGTTGAAGACGAAGAAGGCATCGCAGCATTCCTAAAACAAGGGTTGGAAGAGGAATCCTATGCGGTAGATATTGCCAATGATGGAAAAACTGGTCTTGAGCTAGCCTTATCGGAAGATTATGATTTATTACTATTAGATTGGATGCTTCCTGGTTTAAGTGGTATTGAAATATGCAGACAGTACAGAAAAGAAAATCAAACTACTCCTATCCTATTTCTAACTGCAAAAGATACCGTAGACGAAACGGTATTTGGTTTGCAAACTGGCGCCAACGATTACATCAAAAAACCTTTTCATTTTGAAGAACTTTTAGAACGCATAAAAGTGCAGCTAAGACCTAAATCTGGAGAACACTCTAAATTCCAATTAGGAGATATCATCTTAAATACAGAGACTCATCAAGTCCAAAAAGCAGGTGCTGAAATTAACCTGACTCAGAAAGAATTTGCCCTTTTGGAATACCTGATAAGAAATAAAGGTAAGGTATGTAGGAGAACAAGAATTATAGAAAGTGTATGGGATATTCATTTCGAATATAACACTGGTGTGATTGATGTTTATATCAACTCACTACGTAAAAAACTATCCTTATCTGAAGACGAAAACTACATTCAAACTGTAAGAGGTGTGGGATACATTGCCAAAGAATTATGAGTTTAAGTTTTAAAAATAGAATTGCATTTCATTACATGATGGCTACCGCACTCATCATGGGCATCATATTTAGCATAGTATATTTCATTGTTCATAGCACAGTATTTAGACATCTAGACAATGATTTATCATATGAAGCTCAAAAACATACAACTGAAATCAGTTACTCGGGAGACAGTATATTGTTCATAAACAAGCGTGAATGGGAAGAGCGCGAACATCGTGAAATTCAGGTAAACCCAGTCTTTATCCAACTGATAGACAATCAAGGCAAACTAATGGATAAATCTCCAAATTTGAAGGAGGACCAACTGCCCTATAAAGCATCTGCTGCCGATAGTCATTTTGATGCACTTTTAAAAGATCGGGCCATACGCCAAGTACAGCTACCAATAATGCAAGGTGATAAATTGGAAGGGTACATTATGGCAGCGATGTCTTCCGAATCGTCCAATTCGGTATTGGAAAATTTGAGAACTGTACTGATTATTTCCTATCTCATTGTATTGGCTGGTCTTTACTTTATTTCGCGTTTCTTGGCAGGCAGGAGTATTAGACCAATCCAGGAAATCACTGGAACAATTACCCGAATTACAAGAAACAACCTTAATGAAAGAGTAGATCTTCCTATAAATAAAGATGAAATCTATGCTCTATCGACAAATTTTAACGGCCTTCTTGAGCGTATAGAAAATGCGATAGAACGTGAAAAACAATTTACTTCTGACGCTTCTCATGAGTTAAGAACACCTCTGGCTACTTTAAGAGGTACTTTAGAGGTGCTTGTTCGAAAGCCAAGAACACAGAAGGAGTATGAAGAAAAGATCGCCTACAGTCTTGCTGAAATTGAAAGAATGACCACTACTTTGGAGCAGTTGTTATTGTTGGCCAGGCTAGATACAAAATCTAATGTGAAGATAAATGAAGGTGTTGCGCTACCTGCATTAATAGATGAATCATTAACCAGATTCAGTCAACAAATAACAAAAAAAGGACTAAAGATAGCTTTCAATTTCAATCAAGAGAATGATTTACTAGTCCCTAATTTTTATTCCAGCCTCATAGTAGACAATGTTTTAAGCAACGCGATAAAATATGCCAATGATGGTTCAACTGTGACCATAGAAATAGAGAATGGAAGTTCAGGAATCACTTGTTCGATCAAGGATGAAGGTATAGGGATTAAGCAAGAAGATATTGCGCATATTTATAAAAACTTCTATCGTTCTGATGCTTTGGAACATAAACATATTAGCGGGCAAGGGCTCGGTTTGTCCATTGTAAAAAAATGTGCTGACGCCATACAAGCACAACTTAATATCCAAAGTGAGATTGGAAAAGGAACAACGGTAACCATCACTTTTTAAGCAAATCTTAAGAAAGTATTGAGGATACGCTTAGGCTATGCTACTACCTTTGAAATGAGCTTTAATTAAAACTCCATTTATGCTAGAGAAAATCATACAATACAGTATACACCACAAGCTAATAATCTTACTATTTTCTTTAGGAATTATTTTTTTTGGTCTTTATTCATTAGCCAATATTCCCATTGGCGCTGTACCTGATGTCACCAACAATCAGGTTCAAATAATAACCACCTCAAGAAATCTTGCTACAGAAGATGTTGAAAAGTTTCTGACCTATCCTGTTGAATTAGAGATGGCGAATTTACCGGAGGTAAAAGAGATCCGATCTATTTCAAAATTTGGACTGTCTGTAGTAACAGTAGTTTTTACTGATAATATAGACACCTACCTCCCACGACAACTCATTGCAGAAAAGATTAAAACTGCTGAAGAAAAAATTCCCGCTGGCTTCGGAAAACCATTTATGGGACCCATAACAACAGGTTTAGGGGAGATCTATCAATATGTTATTGAAGTAGATTCAATACATAAAGAAGATTACTCACTTTCAGATATTAGAACGATTCAAGATTGGATAGTCAAAAGACAGCTTTCAGGCATACCAGGAGTGGTGGAAGTAAATACTTGGGGTGGCTTTCTTAAGCAATACGAGGTGGCTATTAATCCAGCGAAACTTAGAAGTTTAAATATCTCTGTAGCACAAACATTTAGTGCCCTTGAAAAGAATAATAGCGTTGCTGGAGGTGGCTACATTGAAAAAACGAATCAAACTTATTTCATAAGAGGTGAAGGGCTGGTAAGATCTTTAGAAGATATTGAAAATATTGTCATTGAAAACAGAGACGGTACACCTATACTAATAAGTGATGTAGCTAAAGTAGGGTTTGGACATGCTACCAGATTTGGCGCCATTACTGGTAATGGTGAAGGAGAAAAAGTTCTTGGCCAAGTCATGATGTTAAAAGACGCTAACTCAAAAGCAGTTATTGATGCAGTAAAAGCTCGAGTAGCAAAAATAGAGTCTTCGTTACCCCCAGGCATAAGAATTAATGGTTTTTTGGAACGTAGCGAATTAATTGACAAAACAACTTTTACTATCGCTGAAAACCTGATATTAGGTTGTCTGATTGTAATCTTTGTTGTGGTATTACTTCTTGGTAATCTCCGCTCTGGATTAGTAGTTGCTTCGGTAATCCCAATGTGCTTACTTTTTGCACTTTCTCTAATGTACATTTTTGGAGTTGATGCTAATCTGATGAGCTTAGGAGCCATTGATTTTGGTATCATAATCGATGGAGCCGTAATAATCGTAGAATATATAGCCTTTAAGATTACGGCTGAAAGGTCTCACCTATTGTCACTTCCAAAATCTGAACAGCAAAGTTTCATTGATAAGATCACTCATTCAGGGGCTACTAAAATGATGCACTCTGCCGTTTTTGGTCAGTTAATTATCATTATAGTATTTATACCCATCCTTTCTTTAGTAGGTGTAGAAGGTAAAATGTTTAAACCTATGGCCTTGGTATTTTGCTTTGCACTAATTGGGGCAATGCTACTGTGCTTTACCTATGTACCTGTAATGGCCTCCTTATTTATAAAACCATCTAACCCTAATAAAAAATCCATCTCAACGAGATTGATAAAGTTCTTGGAAGAAAGATATGAACCAACAATCACCTGGGCGCTGAAAAAGAAGAAAATTGTATTAGGTATCGCAGTGCTATTGGTGGTTTCAGTTGCTTTACTTTTCACTAGAATGGGTGGTGAATTTGTACCTACGCTAGACGAAGGAGATTTTGTAATTCAACCCGTTCTAAAAACCGGTACCTCCTTAAGCAAAACGGTGGAAGCCACCACAAGAATGGAAAATATACTGAAACAGTTTCCAGAAGTAGATCAAGTAGTAAGTCGTATTGGTGCCGCTGAGGTGCCCACTGACCCTATGTCTATGGAAGAGAGTGATGTTATCATTAAACTAAGACCAAAAAAAGAATGGGTCTCTGCAGATAGTAAAGATGAGCTAGCTGATAAGTTTAAAGAAGCACTTTCTATAATGCCGGGTATCGATTTTGAATTTACTCAGCCAATAGAAATGCGTTTTAATGAGTTAATAACTGGAGTCAGAGCAGATTTAGCGATTAAAATATTTGGGGAAGACTTAGACATACTTTTTGAAACGGCACTCGAAGTAGAAAAAGTCATCAATAATATTGAAGGTGCAGCTGATATTACCGTTGAAAAAGTGGCAGGATTACCACAAATGTCGGTGGTATATGATCGTCAAAAAATTGCCAAGTATGGATTGAATGTTGAAGAATTAAACGGCATTATCACCATGGGTTTTGCAGGAATGCCAGCAGGTACTGTCTTTGAAGGTGAAAAGCAATTTGACCTGGTTCTTCGTTATGATAAAGAGCACCATCAAAGCATTGAAGATATAGAAAGCGCAAGCGTTCAACTACCTAATGGCAGCCAGCTTCCGTTAAGTGAATTTGCTACAATAAAATATACTACTGGCCCAGCTAAGATATCTCGTGACAATACTAAAAGAAGAATTGTAATAGGTGTTAATGTTAGAAATCGAGATCTAGAATCTGTTGTCAAAGATGTTCAGTCAATAATTAATAAAAAAATTGATTTACCAGCAGGTTATACAGTTGAATACGGTGGGCAATTTGAAAATTTAAGAACTGCTCGTGAAAGGTTAATGATAGCAGTGCCTATTGCCTTAGTTTTGATTTTTATGCTACTTTATTTTGCCTTTGATTCTGTCAAGGAAGCTTTAATCATCTACAGTGCTATTCCTTTATCTGCCGTTGGTGGAGTTATCCTTCTTTATATACGTGACCTGCCGTTCAGTATCTCAGCTGGCGTAGGGTTCATTGCACTCTTTGGTATAGCCGTTCTTAATGGCATTGTTTTAATTGAAGAGTTTAAAGAACTGAAGTCTCATGGTATAACAGATATAAACGAAAGAATTATACTTGGAACTAAGAATAGGCTCAGGCCAGTGTTACTTACAGCCTCTGCTGCTGCATTAGGCTTTTTACCTATGGCCATATCTACCTCTGCAGGTGCAGAAGTACAAAGGCCCTTGGCTACGGTAGTGGTAGGTGGACTTATTTCTGCTACACTACTAACACTGCTTGTTTTGCCTGTATTATATGCCATGTTCGACAGAAAAAAAGTAGTCCCAAAAGTTAGTAAATCAGCACTGCTTCTAGTCACTATATTATCGCTTTCTCCTTTGATTGGTTACAGCCAAACAAATAAAATAAGTGCCGAAGAAGCGGTAACGTTAGCCCTAAAGAATAACAATCAGTTGAAGGCTTCTTCACAACGAATTAATCAAAGCAAACAACTTATTGGCAGTGGAATAGATATCAGTAAAACAGAGATTTTTTACAGTGAAGATCAAAATAATATCGCTCCTAACAACTTACCCTTGAATGTTTGGGGGATCAATCAGTCATTGCAGTTTCCAACAGTTTATGGCGCACAAAAAAAGGTCATGACTGGTAAAATGAAATTAATAGAAGACCAATACTTAGTTGATGAACAATTGCTCAAAAAAGAAGTTTATTCGGCCTATTATGAAGTTGTCTACTGGAAAGAACTTCTAAAAAATTACTCCTATTTAGATAGCCTATACTCAGCCTTCTCTTATGCGGCTAAACGAAGGTTCGAGCTAGGAGAATCCAATTATTTAGAAAAACTTACTGCCGAAACTAAAAGTAAGGAAGTATCGATACAGCTCAATAAGGTTAATGAAAGTATTAAAAGGTCCTACATTGCTCTTAATAAATGGTTGCAGTCTGATACCCTTTATCAGGTAAAGGAACAGCCACTCGAACTTCTTATACTTGATGAATTTGACACATTGGGCCATCCAGGATATAGTTATTATAACGATGCAATAGAATTATCAGAACAGCAGCAATCATTAGCCAAACAGCAGCTGCTTCCAGATTTGAATTTATCAGTTTTCAGAGGTACAAATAATGGTACAGGCGAACAAACTTATTCTGGTTTTCATATTGGCGTTGCCATACCCTTATGGTTTGGTAATCAGAAATCAAGAATAGATGCTAGTAAAACAGAATCTGCAATTATGCAATCTGAGGCAACCAACTATAGAATTCAACTACAATCTAACTACTTGTCCATTGAATCAGAGCTAATTGAATTAAGACAAGAAGTAAATTATTATTTAAAAACTGGTAAAAAGCTAGCAGGAGAATTAGTATTTCATGCCAACAGCGCATTTCAACAAGGCGAAATAGACTTTTTACAATACTCTCAGTTGCTAGAAAATGCCAAAACGATAGAATTGAATTACCTCAATGCTGTCCATGATTATAACTTAAAAGTACTTGAGGCTAATTATTTAATGAATTAACTATGAAAACATATATTCAAAATAGAATACCCTTTTATAAACTGAATAGCTTAATTGCTGCTTTGTTATTTCTGTCGATTTCGTGCTCCACAGATGATCAAAGCTCGATGTCAGAAAATTTACCAGCATCAGAAGTTGACAATGGTATAAACTATGCTGTCAGTGAAGAGCAATTCAATTCTTCCAATATGACACTTGTTAAGTTAGAAACTCAAGACTTTCATCAGATTGTAAAAGCAACAGGTATGTTTGATGTACCTCCACTAAATAGGGTTTCTGTAAGCGTCTATTTTGGTGGCTATGTCAAGGAACTTAAACTTCTTCCGGGAGAGCAAGTAAAGGAAGGACAGACTATATTTGTCTTAGAAAACCCAGAATTTGTTCAAGTTCAGCAAGACTACTTAGAGGCTAAAGGGCAATTAGCTTATTTAAAATCTGATTATGACAGGCAAAAAAGCCTGGCAAAAGATAGTATTACTTCTCAAAAGAATTTTCTTAAGTCAGAATCTGATTACGTAGTTACGCAAGTTCGGTATGAGTCATTAAGAAAAAAACTAGCGTTAATGAGCATTAACCCTGAACAACTCTTAATAGGGAATATCAAAACAGAAATAGCTATCAAAGCACCAATCAATGGATTTGTAACTCAAATCAATATTACAAAAGGTGCTTTTTTAAAACCTACTGATCCGGCTATGACCATTGTTGATACAGATCATATGCACCTTGAATTAAACATCTTTGAGAAAGATCTTAATGCAGTGGCAGTAGGTCAATTGATATCATTTAAAACTCAAGATGGGTCTAATAAAAAATATGATGCTGAAGTACATCTCATAAATAAAACGGTAAATCAAGATAGTAGAACTATCGCTATTCACGGGCACCTAATGAATGAAGAAATAGCTAATAATTTTACCCCTGGTATGTATCTAGAAGCTGAAATTTACACCAACACAGACTCAAAGCTTGCCCTCCCTAAAGATGCTGTCATTGAAATTGACAATCATAAATATGTATTAATTAGAAGCAATTCAGGCTCAAAGAACTATGCTTTTGAAAAAATGGAAGTGAAAACTGGATTAGTTAGTGAAGGAAATATTGAAATATTGAATACTTCGGATTTTGATAAGGATGATGAGTTTCTATCAAAAGGTGCTTTCCAATTAATTCAAGAATAGCGTTTTAATAATTTTCAATAAGAAAAAGATAGGGGCTGAATATTCAGCCCTTATCTTTTTAGTTATATTAAAGTTTGTAGGTAATACCAATTTTACCGCCTGAGGCGGTTCCGCCTCCAAATTCAATATTCAGAGCCCATTGGTCTGAGAAGAAATATCTACCTCCAACCTGAGCATCAAGACCAATACCTGAAGATCGGTTGCCGATATAGTCTGAAGGTGAAGACCAAATATAATAGCCAAGGGTAAGACCCGCATAAAAGTCAAATTCACTAGAAATATTTAAAAGTGAATTAAAATGGTAATTACCATTAAAAGCTAACATAAAGATGGAGTGACTATAATTTATCCTACTTCCATTGATACCTCTGTAATTCTCAGAATAACTTCTGAATGACACCTGTGGTCCAATGGTAACATCTGGGTGAACACCAAAATCTAAACCCACATAAATAGGAACTCCCCAACTTGAGAAACCAAATCCAGCGTTCAGCTGTTTATTACCCTCTCCTAATGGAGCTTGAGCATACAAACTAGTGAAAGCGCTTAAAAAGACAACACAACAAATTGATGTGATTTTTTTCATAAAATTTCAAAAGGTTATAATTAATAAAAACTAACACTTCAGGTAAAACTCTTACCCTATTTACCAGCTAATAGTTCAAAGCTAGTGCATTTCTCATCATAATCATTCTCTTATCATAGCGTGATAACACAAAACTTTGGGTAAAGCTTACAGCCGAATGCCACCAACCATTTTATCCCACATATTACACATTATCCCATTATGGGAATTTATGGTTGATTAAAAATAAAGTAAAATGGCTATTTAGGCAGCATAATGGCACATTTTAAAAGTTTTTTCAATTATGGCATAAATACTGAACATGTAGAAGTCAATAAATGAATAATCAAATGACTAAATCAAACTTTAATGGATTTAAGATATTAGTAGGATTAGTTTATCTGGCACTAATCGCAGCAGCGATTATGATGTATATACTTTTATAATTACTTCTTCTTAGACCTAAGAGAACGGAAAAAGTTGGCCCAATTGAATGGATTGAGAAGCGGATTGCTTCTCGGTCCATATCGATCATTTTGATATTGAACCCAATTATCCATATAATAACGATGATTTGCAGCACCATCCATTGGCATAGATTGTAACATCAGCTGCATCAGCTCTTCATTTACATCATATTCAGCATTCGGATTAATAGGAATATTTAACGCAAGAACAGCTTCTTTAAAAATATGCTCCGTAGGAAATGGCATTATCTCCACCGTCTCAAGAAAAGTGGTATCACTTACCAATTCTATAACAATGGTTAAATTGTCCCTTTCTGAAGGTGGAACTTTAAAAAATTGTTTTTGATATCCTATAGCACTGACTATTAGCTCATCTCCCTCCAATACTGGAAGAGAAAAGTAACCTACCCGATTACTTGTTGTACCTCTACCTGCCTTAGGAACATAAATGTGAACCCCTGGAATTCCTGAAACACTATCTTCTCCTAATATTATTCCTGAAAGTTGCATCACCTTTCTTCCACCTTGAGCATTAGCTTCTTGTGCTTTGACTACTATCATTATAATAACAAGTAGTAGTGATAAAGTAAGCTGGGAAGTAAGTTTTTTCAACTGCTTAGATTATTAAACTGAAAGAGATGCAATTCAACCCCGAAGATATCAATTGAACGTCAAAGTTCCTTATAATGTTATTGATTTCTGCTAAATTTGACTTAGGTCATGAGATTAAAAAACTTCAATCTTGCTTTCGGATCACAGATATTTAAAGCGTGCTCTGACGAGTCTAGGGTACGTATTCTGCATCTTATTTTCAAGAATAAGGAGATGTGCATTTCTGACATTGAACATATTTTAGAATTTACCCAAACTAAAACTTCGAGACACCTCATCTATTTAAAAAATTCAGGCATCTTAAGTACAAGAAAGCAAGATCAATGGGTATTTTATTATTTAAAAGACGAAGTTTACGAAATCATAAGTCAGATTTTCCAATTTCTGAATAAGGATCAACTTTTAATAGCAGATCTAAATACATATAAAACTATGTATAACAACAGGGAGCTGGCGCAGAACAAACTCGAATCTAAGACCTGGAAACTTTAAATGATCTCACACGAAGTAGTATTTTTTGACCTCGACCATACCCTTTGGGATTACGAAACAAATTCACTTGAAACTTTACAAGAACTGTTTGACGAATACCAACTATCAAATCTAGCTGATGTCAGCTTCGACCAATTCATCAATAAGTTTAAAAAGGTAAACAACAAACTTTGGGATAATTACAATCGCGGACTAATTGACAGAGAAACAATTAAGAAAAAGCGATTTGAAAAGATTTTAAAATCCTTCTCCATTCATAAACCGGACATGTCTATATCTATGTCTGAAGACTACATCAAAAACTGCCCTTACAAAACCAATTTGATGCCCTTCACACATGAAACGCTAGACTATCTTCACAAAAAGTATCCGTTGTATTTGCTGACAAATGGTTTTGATGATGTGCAAAAAATTAAAATAGAGAACTCTAATATTGCTCACTACTTTAAAGGAATGGTAACGTCTGAGACATCTGGACACAGAAAACCTTCTACAGAAATTTATAATTTCACCCTATCTATGGCCAAGGCCAAAGCTGAAACCACAGTGATGGTTGGCGATAATTTAAATGCTGATATCATTGGTGCTAAAAAAGCAAAACTTAGTACAGTTTACTATAACCCCGAGGCAATCCAACACAAAGCTGAAACTGACTATGAAGTCGGTTGTCTAAGTGAGCTTTCAACTATACTTTAATAACCCTTTTTAGCTACATATTGGCTAACTTTGCATTTTGAAAAACAATCCTAATAATTAAACCACAAACGTATGCCAAACGGAGTCTATCAAATACCTGCAGTAGCAAACGAACCAGTATTATCTTACACCGCTGGATCTCCAGAAAAATTAGCCTTAAAAAAAGCGCTTGATGAAGCACGTTCAACTCAAGCTGATATACCAATGTATATTGGTGGAGAAGAAGTAAGAACAGGAAACAAAATTTCACTTTCTCCTCCTCATGATCATCAGCATATTTTAGGGCATTTTCATGAAGGTGATAAGTCTCATGTTGAACAGGCGGTAAATGCCGCTTTGGGTGCCAAAGAAGCTTGGTCTAATTTATCTTGGGAGCATAGAGCTAGTATTTTCTTAAGAGCCGCTGACTTATTAGCCGGTCCGTACAGAGCTAAAATAAATGCTGCTACCATGTTAGGGCAATCTAAAAGTGTTTATCAGGCAGAAATAGACGCAGCTTGTGAATTTATAGACTTTTTGAGATTCAATGCTCAGTATTTGATGGAGATATATGAAGAGCAGCCAGCTTCATCTCCAGGAATTTGGAATAGGTTAGAATACAGACCATTGGAAGGTTTTGTTTTCGCCATAACCCCATTCAATTTCACTGCAATTGCCGGTAATTTACCTGCATCGGCAGCACTTATGGGTAACACCGTTTTGTGGAAACCAGCGTACACGCAAATATACTCGGCTCAGGTGATCATGGAAGTGCTTAAAAAAGCAGGTCTTCCTGATGGAGTTATCAACTTAATATATGTTGATGGACCAGTTGCCGGTGATGTAGTATTTAATCATAAAGATTTTGCCGGTTTACACTTTACAGGAAGTACTGGTGTTTTCCAAAATCTTTGGAAAACTATAGGTACTAATATTCACAAATACAGATCTTACCCAAGAATTGTCGGTGAAACTGGAGGTAAAGATTTTATCATGGCTCATAAATCTGCAGAGGCTAAAGTATTAGCTACTGCAATTACAAGAGGCGCTTTTGAATACCAAGGTCAGAAATGCTCAGCGGCATCAAGGGTATATGTACCATCAAACCTTTGGGAAGATGTGAAGACATATCTGATAGAAGATCTTAAGTCTATTAAAATGGGACCAACAGAAGATTTCAGCAATTTCTTTAATGCTGTAATTGACGAACGTTCATTCGATAAAATAGCCAAGTATATTGATGGTGCTAAGGCTAACAGTATGAATGAAATTATAGCTGGTGGTGGTTATGATAAATCAAAAGGTTATTTCATTGAACCTACTGTTATCTTAACCAAAGATCCTTCTTCTACCACTATGTGTGAGGAGATTTTTGGTCCAGTAGTGACAATTTATGTATACCAAGAAGAAAGATTTGAAGAAACACTAGAACTAGTAGACAGCACTTCTCCTTATGCGTTAACAGGCTCAATATTATCTAATGACAGATATGCGATAGACCTTGCCATGAAGAAGCTTGAAAATGCTGCAGGAAACTTCTACATCAATGACAAGCCGACTGGTGCTGTAGTTGGTCAACAGCCATTTGGTGGAGCTCGTGGTTCGGGAACGAATGACAAAGCAGGTTCGAAGCTTAATCTACTGCGATGGGTATCTCCTAGAACAATAAAAGAAACATTTGTTCCTCCAACGGACTATCGTTATCCGTTCTTAAATGAGGAGTAAGTAATTCATAAACAATGAATTAAAAAGCCATCCGCCAACTGCCGGATGGCTTTTTTTATGTCATTCATCATACTCCTAAAGCGTTTTTACTATGATTTTATCTAGAAATCTTATAAATTACATGGTGTAAGTTTTGAGGCAGTTGGGTAATTTTTAAAGAGTAGTACTCAAAAATAAAAATGTCTGGATTTTCACTTAGCAAGGTCGATAAGTTTCGACAAACACAGGAGACTGACAGAGAGGATTTAATCGATATTAAATTTCCTTCAGAGCTGGCAAAACCTAATGTTACAGTCAATGAGAAAGAATTATTAATATTTGTAGTGGATGATGACCCTTCATTCATGCAAATCTTAAATACCCACTTTTCAAAACTGACTTTAAAAAACAAGGAAGGAGATTCATTTACATTTAAGGTTAAAAATTTTGCAACGGGTAGAAGCTGCATTGGAGAACTGGATCGTAACCCTGATTTAATATTCCTTAACTATTACATAAATAAAGTCATGCCAAATGCCTTAACTGGCAAGGATACGCTTGATAAAATCATTGCAATAAACGGAAACCAAAAGGTTTTGATCCTTGACGATCTAAATGTAAAATTACGAGGTGCGTTTGTAGAGAATGGTCTTCGTGATTATATTATTCATGACACTTCGGCCCTTCAAGAGTTGAACAATACAATCCTTGATATTATCAATAGAGACGCTAGTTACTCTTCAGGTTCTGAGTAGGTAAGCTGAATAGTTTATCTAAATATACGACCCTATTAAAACTCGTCAGTTCTTTATTAATCTAAATCAATGATCAATTTAAGAAAGAAGATTTGTTCTTAACAAGGATGTCAAGTTTGTCCATAATACAAAGTAGAAATTAAATAACCCTATTTCATTAATTCATATTTAACGAAGTCGAGTGAAATAAGAATCATTGGGTATTAGAAAATCTATGGCCGTAGATTAGACGATTCATTTATTAGTTTCTAAAATCTTACCATTTCTATAATGCAACATTAAATCCTTCAAATCACCTATATAATCCATCAAAGAGCGGCCATCATCAATGTCACTAACTCGTATCGTTTCGCTAGATGGCGAATAAAGTGTTTCGAAAGACAGGATATCTATTTCCTCTTCAATGGCCTTTTGTTTAGACTCAAATGGCATATGTGATATCAGCTGTTTACCCTTCTGATCAAAGATTAAGGTATACCCAGCAATTCCCGTTTTACCTTGATAGGACTTTGAGAAACCACCATCTATAACATATAACTTTCCATTTGCTTTTACTGGGCTTTCTCCCCTTTTGGCAGCTACTGGTACATGGCCATTAATGATTATAGCCTTTTCATTATCAAGACCAAAGTCAATCAATATTTTATCACATGTTGCCTCATCGTTACGATATTGATAATAGTAGGACTTTTCTTCTTTATGTGTTGTGGTGTCGTTAACAAAGTATCTCTCAAATGTGGTCATCTTACTTTTACCAAATAAGGGAGAATCTGGACCACACCACAAATACCAAATGGTATCCATTGCCAGTTGTTTTCCATCAGCTTCAGGATCTAAAAAATGAGCCTCACGTACTTTAGAATCTAGGAAATCTAATAAGGCCTTACCTTTAAGCTTTTTTCCTAGTAAGTCCACCTCTTTCAATTCACCCTTTTCATCAAGGGGAACACAACCATGATACAAAAGACAATTATTGGTGATTTTGTACATGCCTCCCTTCTTGATAAGAAAATCAGCATGTCTTTGAAGGCGATCACTTTCTTTAAACGCCTGCATCAAAACACTCATTAAATCCTGCTCACCTTTTGACAATTCATAAGGTGCGGTAGGGTCAACGGTGGGTAATGACTTATCATGTAGATCATACTTTTGACCATCTATTTTTATTTGATAGGTACTGAAGTCGATATTTGATAAAATCAATTGATCCGACATGTTAAATCCTGATTGACGTATTTTTAATTGGTCTTCCAGTTTAAATTGAATGATACTAATAGCTTTATGCATGATGCGATTAAGCCATTTCTCACTAGCATTTAACAATTCAGTAGGGTCTACTTTTGGGTCAAAATGAATACTCTCTTCTTCTTTATAATGCTCTATTGCAAAAGAAGCAAGGGGTATTAGGTTGATTCCATATCCTTTCTCAAGGGTACTGGTATTTCCGTAACGGAGAGACAGCCTGATAACATTGGCAATACAAGCCCATGAACCACTAGCAGCGCCCATCCAAACAATATCATGATTTCCCCATTGTACATCTACCGAATCATATTCTAATAAATCTTCTAGTATATTTTCAGCAGCAGGACCTCTATCATAAATATCACCAATAATATGGATAGAATGTATCGACAGTCTTTGTATAAAAGTGCTCAGTTCAATAATTATAGAATCAGCTTCCTGAATATCTATAATTGTTTCTATCAAACTGTCATAGAAAATTTCCTTATCCTTATTGGTATAGTCGGAATAGACCATAGCCAATATTATTTCTTGATAATGCCCTTTGAGCAACCTTCCCAATTTCCTTTTGGCATAAATGCTCGTGAAATCTTTGGCAAGAATGATAAGATCCTTCAGGGTTGATTTATAAAAATCAACGTTATTGTTTCCGTTTTTATGAAGTGATTTTAACTTTTCTTCAGGGTAGTAAATAAGTGAAGCCAAAGACTTCAATTCCTTCTCTGATTTACTTTTTTGAAAAAGGTTGGTCAATCGCTGCCTTATCATGCCAGATCCATTTCTAATCATGTGTTGAAAAGAATCATACTCACCATGCACATCGCTTATGAATAGTTCGGATCCTTTTGGTAATGACAATACAGATTCAAGGAGCATTATCTCCTTACCAAGTGAGCTTCTAGAAGGAAATTTCTGCGCTAGCTGCTTGAGGTATTTTAGTCTATCATTTATCAAGGCTCTTGTTTGTTACTTAAATCTAGATCTAGCAATGAGTTTAAAAAATCTTATAGTATGTATTAGTATTTTAGCATATATTAAAGTGCTCTATACTTTATTTGATTTCTATGTAGATGAAAATTAAAAACTACTTCTATTAATCTTTGGTTTTTGACATCTACATATTACTCATAAACCGATGTCAAAAATAATTTTTAGAATAGCTTTGAAGCTAATTATAACTTAATGAGATTTTACTTTTAGCTACTATTTGATTCGATCTATCAAGTAAAATTGCAATAAAAACACCCTTGAAATTTCCGACATTAACGGTATCCGTTATAATAGTATTATCAAAAATCCTTTGACCATTGGTATTAATAAGCATTAGCCTTACTGGAAATTGATCTTCATTTACCCCGCGAATTATAACCTTACCATTTTTTCCTGAAACAATAATTTTTGATTGAACTAATGCATCGATTGAAGTAATCGAGTTATCAACTGTCCAGTCAAAACCGACATCTTCCTTGAATAATGGTTTATTGAGTACTTTGGAGGATGAAACTTCATCACAACCTACATCAGGCGTATCAATTCTACTTTGTCCTTCAATGTCTTTTGCTATAAAATCAAAGCTTCCTGTCGAAGCATTAATTAAAGGGCTCGTTGAAGAGGGTCTATAAAAATTCTCGTTTTCTTCTACCAAAGGGTCTTCATTGATAATGCCATCATCTGCAATCCCCACAGTTCCATTAACATAGTTTGTCAGGTATTCAATATTTATGGGAATGTCAGTATAAGTAATGGCTTTGCTACCGGTTGTATGGTCAATTACATTATTAGCTATCGTACAATTCAAAGGTGGAAGTGATAACTCTTCTGATTTGCCTTCCCCAATGGCGATTGGCTCCTTACAAGCGATAAATGTGTTGTTAACAACCTGAGCCGCTTTTACCTGGAAATATCTATTAAGTGGGGAATCTGGGACTCCATTTGTTATGGAAAGAGCTGCCCTAAAACCATCGCCATTTAACCCTTCAAAGTAGTTATTATATACTTTGTGGCGCTCGCCAATTATCCGAACACCTCCTGAATCTTTATTTCCACCAAAGAAAAAATTACCGTAAACCTCGCAATCATTTCCGTGCCTTAGTGTCAGTGTCCCCTCGTTGTCTCTAAAAGTGTTATATCGGTAAACGTTAAACCCAGACTTATTAGATATGATCTCAATCTCTCCATCACAAGATTCAAAAAGGTTATACTCTACGGTAGTCCTTGATTCAGTTAGACTATTATCACTTGTACCAATCCTTATAGTCTCGCCACCATTCCTTCCTAACTCAGGAATGTTTGTAAAATAATTGTGATCAATTCTATGAAAATTGGCAGTACCAGACAACCATACGACCATGAGTGCTCCTTCATTATTTTTACCTTCAAAATGACAGTGATCTACTCTATTATTCTTACCATAAAGCGATACCCATTTGTAATCAGTTACATCAGAATCTGGATTATAGTTTATAATTCTGCAGTTAGTAACACGTGAATGATTAGCTTCATTACTAGCGTTAATTCTAAAACTAATTATTGCATCTCCTGTCGACCGCCCACCATTAAAATCAAGGTTTTCAACAATAAGATATTCCCCTGCTATTTCCAGTTTAGAGGTGCCAGTTAGCACCACCTTACCGGGGGTCTCAGAAGTAAGTGTTATAGAATCTTCCTCTGTTCCATTGGTAGTAAACTCTAATGTTATATTCTCCCAAATACCATCGGCCAGCACAATTTTGCCTCCTGGCTGCACTTCGTCAACTGCTGTGTTAAATTCACTAAGGTTACTTACAAAAAAAACTTGTGAATAACAGGTGATCGTACTAAAGAAAAATGCTATTGATAGGTTGAGAATTACCTTAAAAATGAATTGCATACCTATCTATTTTCGAATTTTTAAGATCAGTTTTACGCAATCTTCAACATTTGATTGCAGTCCATCAAAATCTTTATCACTAATTACATCTTTTGACACAAGATTAGAGCCCAGTCCTACACAAGTTACGCCAGCGTCAAACCATCCTTTCAAATTATCTTCTGTTGGTGACACTCCACCAGTGGGCATTATTCTAGTCCAAGGCATTGGTCCCTTTACCGCCCTTACAAAGGCAGGACCTCCTACTTGCTCACCAGGAAAAACCTTGACGACCTCTGCTCCAAGTTCTTCAGCATAGGATATTTCACTTACGGAACCACAGCCAGGCATCCAAGCTATCTTTCTTCTGTTACAAACTTTTGCTATTTCAGAATTTACAATAGGCGAAACAACGAAATTAGCTCCTAATTGAATGTACAAAGCTGCTGTGGGTGCATCAACAATTGACCCGATACCAAGCATCATTTCAGGTGTATTTTCTTTAGCCCATACATTTAGATCACGAAATAACTCATGCGCCAATTCTCCCCTATTGGTAAATTCGAATACACGCGCTCCGCCTTTATAGCAAGCCATTAGGACATTTTTACAAATAGCGATGTCATGATGATAGAAAACAGGAACAAAACCAGTCTCTTCCATTTTTAACACTACTTCAATTCTATTAAATCTGCTCATCTACTTATTCTTCCTGTTTTATTACCCTGCAGTAATTGTAATACTTTATTTTCTGAAACAATATTATAATCACCATCAATTGTAAGCTTAATACTGGATGCAGCTACTGCAAAATCAACGGCCTCCTGTATTTTTGAAAATTTACTGAGTCCATGAAAAAATGCCCCTACAAATGAATCCCCTCCGCCAACTCGGTCTACTATATTATCAATTTCAAAAGTGGCGCCTCGTGTATATTCATTTCCATCATAAATTATCGCTGACCACCTATTACTAGACGCTGAAATGGTTTCTCTCAACGTACTTATAACCATTTCTAATTTTGGAAATTTTTCAAATAATTGCTCACTTGTAAATTCAATACTTCGTTGCCCAAATCCCTTAATTAATTTATAGTCCTTTTCTTTCGGAGTTATACCTAAATACATTGAAGTGTCCTCTTCATTTGCCAGAATGACTGAACATCCTGCTATGAGTTCGGGCATCACCTTATTAGGAGCAACGCCATACTTCCAGAGTTTACTTCTATAGTTAAGGTCACAAGAAACCTTGATATGCTTTTTATTTGCTACTTCAATTGCCTTTTTGCAAGCAGCTGCGGCACCTTTAGATAACGCTGGTGTTATGCCGGTCCAATGAAACCAATCAGCATCTTTTAAGATATACTCCCAATTAAAGGTGTTTTCATCAATTTGACTGAAAGACGAGTTTGCTCTATCGTAAATAATTTCACCTCCTCTAATTGAAACACCATGCTCCATAAAGTACGATCCTATCTTGTCACCCTTAAACTGACAATAGTGAGTATTTACACCCCAACCACTAACTTCTCTCAAGGCTGCATGTCCTAAATCATTGTCTGGTAATACCGTGATAAAAGTGACATCATTGCCAAATTGCGACAAAGAAATAGCTGAATTAGCTTCCGCACCACCATAATTGATATCAAGACTTTTAGCAGCGGCTAGTTTTTGATACTTAGGCGGTGACAGTCGCATTAAGAGCTCACCAAAGGTTACTATCTTCATTAATTTATTGTTTTAAAAAAGGGACATCATGTTATTATTTAGCACTATATCCCCAAAGCTTGACCTCCACCTATTTGTATTGTTTCAGCGGTAATGAATGACGCGTCTTTGCTTGCCAAGAAAGATACAACAGAAGCAACTTCCTCAGGTTGGCCCAATCTACCTAACAAGATATTATTCTTCCATGAAGCAAATACTTCCGGTTTAGTGGATTTAATTTGAGCATGGAATGGTGTATCGATAGTTCCGGGAGATACGGCATTTACTCTAATTCCATATTCAGCCAAATCTTTGGCTAATGCTCTTGTTATTGCATGAACGCCTGCCTTAGAAGTACCGTAAATTCCTGCACCAGGCCCTCCAGCATTCCAACCAGCGTTTGAAGTGTAATTGATAATTGTAGTATTTTCACCTTTCTTAAGGAATGGAATGGCCGCTCTTGAAGCAAAGAATACTGAGTCTAGATTTAATGCCATCACGTTTCTGTAGAACTCGGTCGTCATTTCTTCAAATCTAGATCTACCACCTAATCCGCCTGCATTATTTACTAGCACATCAATTTTGCCATATTTTTCACCTATTGCTTTAATATTTGAAGTAACCTCTTCTTCATTGGTTACATCAAATCCGTAGTATGCTGCATCTATACCTTCTTTTGTAAGCTCTTCAACTCGCTTAGCACCCATTTCATCTTCTATGCCATTTAATACAACAGTATATCCATCTTGACCTAATCTCTTGGCAACCTCGAAACCAATCCCTCCTGTTGCACCGGTAACTACTGCTACTCTATTATTTAATTTCATTTTATAAAGTTTTAGTTTTTGTAACAAATTTATTTATCAGCCTACTGGCTTAATTTCTTTTGCAAATAATTTAATGGACAAAAAGCCCAATGGTACAAATACAGCAATCATGATGAAGATTGGGGTATATGAAAAATTCTCTGTAATAACTGGTACTAAAAAGTTCATGATAATCACAGCAAATAGCCCTACCGTTCCTCCTAGACCAGCAAGCGACCCCACAGACTTCCCGCTGAATAAATCGCTAGGAATAGTTTGAATATTTGATATTACAAACTGAAACCCGAATAGGACGAAGGACACGATTCCTACAAATTTCAAAGCAGTGTCACCAGCTAAAATGGTAGCTACCAACCCTAGAAACATGATAATACATCCTATTAATATGGTTTGTTTTCTGGCTTTGTCAATAGTGGCCCCATTCATTAAAAGCTTGCCTGAATAATATCCTCCAGACAAACTGCCCAATGCAGCACCTACATAAGGTACCCAGGCAAAGAATCCGATTTCTTTAACGTTAAATCCGTAAACATCAGCAAGATAAATTGGCATCCATGCAACAAAAAGCCACCATATAGGTTCTATGAAAAATCTCGAAGCAAGTACAGACCATGATTCCTTATGAGACAGTATTTCCATCATGCTTAACCCTTCTTTCGAAGCGTTATTTTCAATTTCTTCCATTCCAGATAGAATATGTGTCTTCTCTTCTTCGGTAATCCATGGGTGTTTTTCCGGTACTGCTTTATTTACAACTAGCCATGGGATTACCCATAAAAGACCTAATAGCCCCAATAATACAAATGTCATTTGCCACCCAATAGCTACCCACAGTATAGCAATAAGAGGTGGGGCCACAATTGAACCCATAGCGGCTCCAGAATTAAAGATCCCTTGTGCTAAGGCACGCTCTTTAACAGGGAACCATTCTGCATTACTCTTCACGGCTCCTGGCCAATTACCGGCTTCTCCTAACCCAAGAAACACTCTGAAAATGCTGAAAGAAAGAACACTCCTGGCAAGCCCATGAATAGCAGTTGCCAAACCCCAAATAGTAATGGATATTACAAAGCCAGCTCTTGTTCCAATTTTATCGAACATCTTACCCGAAATTGATTGGCCTATGGCGTAAGCAACAAGAAAGATGTTAACGATCATTGCATAATCGTTTTTATCCATACCTAAATCTTTTGATATATCTGGCCACATTATGGCCAATGCAGACCTATCTATGTAATTAATAACTGTAGCAAGAGCCACTAGCCCTATTATCCACCACCTTAATCCTCTTAATTTCATAAGCTATCTGCCCTTTTTATTGTTATCAATATTATTTTTTGCCAAAATATGACACTGTGGATCCATCTAGGAAATCCTCTCTTACTGGACTAAATACATCTATTAGAATGCCGGCCTCAAGGCAAACTGCACTGTGCAACATATTTGGTTGGATATAAACACCGTCTCCAGCTTTAACCACCTGCTTCTCTCCATCAATCTCAAACTCAAATTTGCCTTCTGCACAATAAGTAGCCTGGGTATGAAAATGATGATGTGGAGAAG
>CAYGNU010000017.1:0-21340 GCA_964351175.1 uncultured Roseivirgaceae bacterium
AGAAGAGAACGTAAAATAAAAACCAATTAAGCCCCAGCTGAACTTATTATATGAGCTTGAGAAGAGTAGTAGTAACAGGAATAGGAGCGCTTACACCTATAGGTAGCAATGTCAATGATTATTGGGATGGCTTAAAGAATGGTGTTAGTGGAGCAGCTCGTATCACAAGATTTGACCCTGAGAAATTTAGAACACAGTTTGCCTGTGAAATAAAGAATTTCAACGCAGAAGATCATTTTGATAGAAAAGAAGCTCGTAAAATGGACCCATTCACTCAGTATGCACTTGTTGTTGCTGATGAAGCCATTTTAGATTCAAAACTAGACCTTAATGCTATTGATCACGATCGAGCTGGAGTTATATGGGGTTCAGGAATTGGTGGTTTATGGACATTTCAAGAAGAGGTTAAAAGCTACGCGAATAACGACAATACGCCACGCTTTAACCCCTTCTTTATTCCTAAAATGATAGCCGACATAAGTGCCGGCTACATATCAATCAAGTATTCTTTTAGAGGGCCCAATTTCGTAACTGTTTCGGCTTGTGCTTCTGCTACTAATGCCTTGATTGACGCAATGAACTATATCCGACTAGGACACATGGATATTGCCATCTCAGGAGGTAGTGAAGCTGCAGTGACAGAAGCTGGCATTGGTGGTTTCAATGCTATGAAGGCACTGTCTGAACGTAATGACTCACCGCAAACCGCTTCTCGACCTTTTGATAAAGATAGGGATGGCTTTGTGCTTGGTGAAGGTGCTGCGGCATTAATTCTTGAGGAATATGAACATGCAAAAGCAAGGGGTGCCAAAATCTATGCTGAATTGATTGGTGGAGGTATGTCTGCAGATGCTTATCATATCACAGCCCCACATCCAGAAGGTCTAGGAGCAACTAACGTGATGAAAAATGCACTAAGAGATGCTAATATAAAACCAGAAGATGTAGATTATATCAATGTTCATGGTACTTCAACTCCACTTGGTGATGTTAGTGAGACCATTGCTATCAAGAAAATATTTGGAGAACATGCGTATAATTTAAATATAAGCTCTACTAAATCCATGACAGGTCACCTTTTAGGTGCTGCCGGAGCTATAGAAGCAGTTGCTTGTATTAAAGCCATGGAAAACAGCCTTGTTCCTCCAACAATCAATCACTTTACAGATGATGATCAGTTGGATAATAAATTGAACCTTACTTTCAACAAGGCTCAAGAAAGAAATATCAAAGTTGCGTTAAGTAACACATTCGGTTTTGGAGGTCATAATACCTCAATCATCTTCCGTAAACTAGAAGAATAGTGTATCGTGCTGCGAAGCGCTTTATAAACACTTTTAGAAAAAGATCGAAAAAAGATAAAAGGCTTATTACAGCTATCGAAACAATAGTTGGTAGCAAGCCTTTAAATCTTGATCTCTACATACTGGCTACAAAACACTCTTCTGTAGCAGAGACCAATAAACAGGGTTTAAAAGAATCTAATGAGCGATTAGAATACCTAGGGGACGCTATATTAGGAGCAGCCGTGGCTGATTACCTTTTCAAAAAATATCCATTTAAAGATGAAGGGTTTCTTACAGAAATAAGATCCCGCATTGTAAATAGAGAATCGCTAAATAACCTTGGTAAAAAAATAGGTTTAAATGCCCTCATTGAATATGATCAAACCAAAAGAGACAGGCTATCTCATAAATCACTGTATGGTGATACCTTAGAAGCATTTATTGGAGCCGTATACCTAGATCATAGTTATGATTTTTGTAAGACATTCATTTTTGAAAAATTGATTACTCCTTATTTCGATTTACAAACAGTTGTAGAATCAACTATCAACTTTAAAAGCAAACTGATAGAGTGGTCACAGAAAGAAAACGCTGAATTAACATTTGATGTGGTGGGAGCTAAAAATAATAGCCAACATAAAGAATTTACGGCCGAGGTTGTTGTTAATAGTAAAGTAATGGGCAAAGGATATGGCTACAATAAGAAAAAGGCAGAACAAGATGCCGCCCAGAAGACGCTCGTAATATTAGGGTTAATAGAAAATTAATGAGTAAAACTAGAATTGGTGGAGCCACTCTAAACCAGATACCATTAGATTGGGCAAACAATCGCAAGAATATTCTAGAGGTAATAAAAAAAGCTCAAGAAGAGAAAGTTGAGATTTTATGCCTTCCAGAGTTATGTATATCAGGATATGGTTGCGAAGACAATTTTCTTAGTGATTGGGTTTATGAACAAGCACTTAAAAGCCTACTAACAATCATCCCATTCTGCCATGATATAATTGTTGCCATTAGTCTTCCTTATAAGTATAATGCCACCAATTATAATGTCACCTGCATTGTTAAAAACAAAACCATCTTAGGCTTTTATGCAAAGCAAAACCTCGCCTTAGATGGTGTACACTACGAACCGCGCTGGTTTAAAACATGGCCTTCTGAAGTAATTGAAAAAACAGAAATCGAAGGTGAATTATATGACATTGGAGACATAATTATTTCTCACAAAGACTTTACCTTCGGTTTTGAAATTTGTGAGGATGCATGGAGAAAGATTCGTCCAGCCATCAAACTGCATCAAAAAGGAGTCAATATGATTCTTAATCCAAGTGCGAGTCATTTTGCTTTTGGAAAAACCTTAGATCGTGAAGCGCTAGTTGTCAATAGTTCTTTAGAGTTTAACTGCACTTATGTATATGCCAACTTATTGGGCAATGAAGCCGGAAGGATGATATATGATGGAGAAATTCTTTTTGCAAAGCAAGGCCAACTTATAGCACGTAATGACTGGCTTTCATTTGAAAATTTCAATCTATTATATGTTGATATTGATATAAATGGCTCACAGGAATTTGATGCTCCAAATGAATATAAGAGAGATAAAAACACTGAATTTGTAAAAGCCTCAAGCCTAGCATTATTTGATTATCTGAGAAAAAGCAGAAGCAAGGGATTTGTATTATCTCTAAGTGGTGGTGCTGACTCGAGTAGTATTGCGGTGCTAGTATCTGAAATGGTCCGTAGAGGAATTGATCAACTTGGGGTTAAGAACTTTCTGATTAAGATTAATCGGTTAGATTTATTAGAGAAAGTTGTAGGTAAGGAAGTGAAAGAGGCAAGAAGAGTAATTATGAGTCATCTTCTTACTTGCGCTTATCAAGGAACAGTGAATTCCTCAAATGATACTTTCAAATCTGCAAAACAACTAACGGAAGATATTGGAGCTACTTTTTATCAATGGACCATAGACTATGAAGTAAATTCCTACACAGCTAAAATTGAAACTGCTATTGGTAGAAAATTATCTTGGGAAAGAGATGATCTTACCCTTCAGAATATTCAAGCCCGTAGCCGCTCTCCTATTATTTGGATGCTGGCAAATATAAATAATGCATTATTGTTAACTACGTCTAATCGAAGTGAGGGTGACGTAGGATACACTACCATGGATGGAGATATTAGTGGAAGTATCTAATCACTAGCAGCTGTTTATAAATATTTTAAAATTAATTGTCTTAAATGGGCTGAAATTGAACTAGAATATCCTGCTCTCAACTTTGTCAATAACTTAACGCCTACTGCAGAATTAAGACCGCTAGAAAACAAGCAAACAGACGAAGATGACTTGATGCCTTATTCAATAATTGTAGAAATTGAAAAAGAGGCTATTAAAAATCATAAATCACCGCAAGAGGTTTTTAATACACTAATTAGTAGAAATTTAGAAGATAAAGAGCTTTTAAGAAATCATGTGTCCAAATTCTTCAAAATGTGGAGCAGGAATCAGTGGAAACGAGAGAGAATTGCTCCCTCATTTCATTTAGATGACTTTAATATTGACCCAAAGACTTGGTGCAGGTTTCCGATATTATCAAGCGGGTTTGAAGAAGAATTGAAAGAACTTAATAACATTTAATAAATTAATTAAAGACTATTTCATTCAAATACTAAGTTGAAATACTAGCTACTATAACCTATCT
The DNA here is from genome assembly GCA_964351175.1 of uncultured Roseivirgaceae bacterium. Lineage (GTDB taxonomy): Bacteria > Bacteroidota > Bacteroidia > Cytophagales > Cyclobacteriaceae > Fulvivirga. The sequence goes on from CAYGNU010000017.1 coordinate 3,986, forward strand.
CTCTATATTTGCCAGATGTCATTTTTAAGCTTCATAATTTGGAATGTTGACCCGGAATTTTTCACCATTCCATTTCTAGACAGACCTGTACGATGGTATGGATTGTTATTTGCCTTAGGCTTTCTTATAAGTCAGCAAATCATGTTTTATTTCTACAGAAAAGAAGGTAAGCCTGAAAAAGATGTAGAGACTTTGACTATTTATATGGTGATTGCCACCATTTTGGGTGCCCGTCTAGGTCATGTCTTTTTTTACGAACCTGATAAATACTTAGCTCATCCAATTGATATTCTTAAAATATGGGAAGGCGGGTTGGCAAGTCATGGTGCCGCAGTAGGAATCTTATTTGCTTTATGGCTTTATACCAAATATGACATAAAACTAAAGTTCTTCTGGATCATTAAAGACTTAATTGGAATTCCATATAGTGGGTCTGCCAAAAAAATTAAACGACCTGGTCAAAACTACTTTCAAGTAACAGATAGAATAGTAATTGTAGTGGCCTTAACAGGTTGCTTGATACGTTTTGGTAATTTTATGAATTCTGAGATATATGGAAAAGCGACTCATTCTGAATATGGAGTAATCTTTACAAATAATGTAACACAAGTTTTAGTTTCTAATACCAGTCCAATTGAAGAGTTGAAAGTTTCTAAAGACCCTTCAAGGCAAGCAAATTCTGATGGCTACATGCCTATAACACTAGAGTTAGAGTTCAAAAATCAGCCTGAAATATTAGATGAGGCTAGCTTATCTAGATATATTGAAGGAAGATTTAGTGAGATTATAGACAACTATAGTTATGTTAATGAACACATACAATTAACTAACTCTAACGAGCCAGAGTACGTATTAACTAAGCAACCCGATGGTCACTTTAACGCATCTGTCAATGCTTTTGGAATAGCAAGACACCCGACTCAGCTTTACGAGTCAATGACCTCCTTAGCGTTATGTCTACTGCTCTTCTTTATTTGGACCAGAAAAAAAGAGAAGACTCCTGCTGGGCTATTATTAGGACTATTTTTAATCATTTTATTTGGACTAAGATTTGTTCACGAGCTGTTTAAGGAAAATCAAGTTGCCTTCGAGGACAACATGTCATTGAATATGGGACAAATACTAAGTATCCCTTTGATAATTGCAGGTATCTTTATCTTAATAAGGTCGCTTAGAGAGAAAGACACTATTGATCAATAGTGGTCCATTTATCTATTGATATCAGGGCGTTTTTATTTAATTTAGCTGATTATTCAGACTTTTAAAGTCAAAGGAGACTTAGGTTGTCTGAATTAGGATGGAGATGCTGGCATTACTACTTTCACTTACACTTTCTTTTAATACCGTTGTCGATCTAGACAGCGCAACTTATTTAAACAAAGATTCTACAGCGTTTTTATCGGAAGAAGAGCTACCGGTAAGCATTGACAATATATTCTTCATAGGAAACAAAGTAACTAAAGAAGATATTCTTCTCAGGGAGATGAGTATTGCTAAAGGAGAAGTCTATGTTAAAGAAGATCTTGAGAATATACTTGTACTTGATAAGAGTAAACTTATAAATACACGCCTTTTCAACTCTGTAGAGATCACCATTCTACATTTAGACGAGGCTTTGGTAGATATTGTAGTTAGAGTTTCTGAAAGATGGTACACCTTTCCAGTGCCAATATTCGATTTAGTAGATAGAAATTTTAATGACTGGTGGCAAAACCAAGATAAAGATGTAAGCAGAACTAATTTGGGCATTAAGCTCTATAGAAATAATTTTAGAGGCCGAAATGAGTCTTTAAGGTTAATACTTCAGTTTGGCTATACTAAGCAATTTGGCATCACCTATAAGGTGCCTTACTTAGATAAAAATAAACAGCATGGTCTAACTTTAAATTTTGATTATGCTGAAAATAAAAATATCGCAGTACGTACAGTAAACCATAAACCAGTATTTTTCGACTCAGAAGAAACACTTCGTATTAGAAGAAACTACTCTATTGGATACTCATATCGAAGATCATATTACAGTTTTCACAACTTCAATATAGAGTATAATTACAATACCATTAATGATACTATTGTTGGTCTGAATCCTGAGTATTATGAGCCCACGCAAATCAATCAACGTTATTTTCAATTAACCTATGCGTTTACCTATGATAGACGCGATGCTGCCCCCTACCCTTTAAAGGGCCACCGGTTAGATATACTTGCTCTAAAGCAAGGAATTGGCCTATATGATGATATAGATCGTACTCAAATTAGTATTGGTTATTCTAAATTCTTTAGTCTTGGAAAAGGTTTTTATATAGCGAACTATTCATCAGGTTTTACCAGCTCTCCTTCCAAACAGCCTTATTCCAATTTAGGTGCTCTAGGTTACAAAAGAGATTTTATTCGTGGTTATGAGCTTTATATTGTAGAAAGTAAAAGTTTCATTCTTAATCGTACCACTTTCAAAAAGAGGCTACTTTCAGTGATAGGAAATATGGGCTTTATACCTATTGATCAGTTCAAGAAAATACCACTTGATATCTATTTTAAAGTATATTTTGATAACGGCTACGGTGAAAATTTTGAGAATTATGACCTTAATACTAGGCTTTCTGATAGGTATTTATTCGGTACTGGAGCAGGTATCGATTTTGTGACATATTATGACTCTGTAATTCGTTTAGAGTATACCGTCAACAGGGAGAACGAAGCCGGATTTTTCCTACACTTTAGGAAGGAGTTTTAAAACCTAAATTAAAATATTAATATTTCATTATATTTTATACCTTTATTTAACATCTAAATAAAGGTTGAAAGCATTTATCACATTACTTCTTTTTATTTCGATATGCAGTTCATCACTCGCTCAAAATGGAACTACTCAATTTGGAGCTCGACCTGCAGGCTTAGCCTATGCATATGCCACAATGAATGACAAATGGTCTTCCCTTAACAACCCTGGTGGATTGGGCTATTTAGAGGAGATGTCTGCCTTTGCAGGTTTCGAAAACAAATATAACATAACAGGCTTCAATAGCCTGGCGGCAGGTTTCATAAGTCAACTCCCACTAGGAACGCTTTCAGTAACTGCATTCAAATTCGGAGATGATTTATATAATGAGCAGATATTCTCATTGGGCTATGGAAATAAATTTGGAATAGCCGGTTTGGGTATAAGGCTAAATTACAACCAATATTATATTGATGAATTTGGTTCGAAAGGGGTCGTATCAATTGACTTTGGAGGGATTGCGGAAATATCAGAGCAAATAAAATTTGGTGCCTATATCCGAAATATCAATCAGGCTCAACTTGCAGAACTTTATGATGAAAGAATACCCACCTACCTGAATGTAGGACTGGCATATCTACCGACCGAAAAAATAACTTTAACTATAGAGGCTGAAAAAGAACTAGAAAATGACCCTATCCTTAGATTGGGTCTTGAGTATATTTTTCATCAAAAATTTGCAGTACGAACTGGAGTAAAGACAAATGTCTTTACTAATTATTTTGGGCTAGGATTCATTAGTAAAAAATTACTCATCGACTATGCGCTAACCAGCCATCAGGTTTTGGGTTTAAGTCATCAATTAGGAATAGCTTATATCATTAAGAAATGAAGTTATTACTTGTAGTTATATTCATTCTAGCATTGCCCATCACCCTCCTATCGCAAGGGATACAACAGAAAGATATTGATATTGAACAGTTTATTGAAGAAGTTTTTGCTGTTCAAAATGGAGATGTTAGTTCAGAAGAATTGTATGAAACATTACTCCTTTTCTATACAAATCCAATCAATCTCAATAACACCAATAAAGATGAATTGCGTTCATTGTTTATACTTTCAGAATCTCAAATCAATAGCTTGTTTTCGTATCAAAGCGAAAATGGAAAATTGCTCAGTATTTACGAACTACAAGCCATTCCTGGCTTTGACCTAAACACAATTTATCGTCTTTCTCCTTTTGTGACCGTGAGAGAAACTGGATTAAATACTGATACTAGAAATATAGTTAATAGAATAATAAGCGAGCCCAACAACTATCTTTTACTTCGCTATGAAGCTACTCTGGAAGACAAAAAAGGATATTTACCAAAACAAGATAGTTCTGACAGTAGATATATTGGAGGTAAGGGTAAGTATTACACGAGATTTCGAGTTAGTCACATTAATGATTTTAGTGTAGGATTTACTGCAGAAAAAGATGCTGGTGAAGCTGTCACTTGGGATCCACAAACAAAACGATATGGAGCTGATTACTATAGCGGCCATATTCAATTTCAAAACCAAGGTGTATTTAAGAATATCATCATTGGCGATTATCAAATCCAGTATGGGCAAAGCTTACTGTTGGGTGCGGGTTTCAATATTGGGAAAGGAGCAGAAACAATCACAACCGTCAGAAGGTCAAACCTTGGCATTCGGCCATATACCTCGGTAATTGAAACTAATTTCTTTAGGGGAGGTGCAGCAACTATAAGTCTTAATAAAAATTTTGAGTTTACTGGTTTCTACTCTCAATTAAAACAAGATGCAGCTCTAAAAGAAGATACAATAGCGCAAGAAAATTTTATTACTTCCATTCAGCAATCTGGCTTCCATAGAACGCAATCAGAGCTCAGTGGTAAAGATCAAGTTATAGAAAGAAACTATGGAGGTTCATTAGTTTACAAATCGCCTAAGCAAGGGTTTAGTCTAGGCAGTACATTTATAATCAATAAATTCAGTACACCCTTAATTAGAGCTAACAGGGTTTATAATAATTTTGAATTCAAAGGGGTATCAAATTACAACTTAGGTTTTTTTGGGGATTATAACTGGCAAAACATTAGTCTGTTCGGTGAAGCTGCAATATCAAAGAGTGGAGGATTTGGGGGAGTTATAGGGGCAATCATAAATCTGAATGCAAAACTGGAAACATCTGTTGTATTGAGAAGTTATGACAAAAACTTTCATTCTTTTTATGGAAACGCTTTTGGTGAATCAAACAGAAACATCAATGAGCAAGGGTGGTACTGGGGGCTGAAGTATAGTCCTATTAGAAAGTTGCAATTCACAGGCTACTTCGATTCTTTTCGCTATCAATGGTTAAATTCATCAATAAATGCACCATCAGCAGGGTTTGAATATCTGGTAAGAGCAAGTTATAGACCTAATAGAAATACTTTGTTGTATTTACAGTTTAGAGAGCAAACAAAAGCTGATAACCCATCGGCCGATGAACAAGAAGAAGTAATTAGGTTTCCACTTTTAGGTAAGAAAAGAAATTATACTGTGAACCTTGATTTACCAGTAAATGACTGGCTATCCTTCAAGTCCAGAGTACAATGGAGTACCTATGATTTTAATACTGAAGTAACTAATGGTTTTGCCATTTGGCAAGATATGAATTTAGATTTCGGTAAATTTAGAATCAGTGGTAGGTATGCGATTTTTGAAACTGATGATTTTAATAATGCACAGTATGCCTATGAACGTGACCTGCTGTATGCTTTTGCAGTACCAGCATACTCAGGCACAGCAACACGACATTACGTATTGGTTCAGTATAGACCGATTAGAAAATTAACATTCTGGGTCAAGTATGCTAGAACTAGTTATAGAGACAGGGATACTATAGGCAATGGTCTAGAACAAATAGAAGGAAGTAAAAGAACTGATATAAAATTTCAGCTAAGAATAAATTTTTAAAAAATGCACGCAGTAGACCTCATTGATGCTCCCACCTTACTTGCCATGGCAATTGGTGGAATTTTGTTTATTTTAATTTTTAAATTGATTTTTAGAAAAAAGAAATGATAACTGTACATTAACAATGTGTAATTATAACTTTGTTGTCAAATTGTTAAAAAAGATTACTGATGAATATTAAAGGAAAATTATTAGAAGTTTCGGACACTCAACAAATATCAGATACGTTCAAAAAGAGAGAATTCGTTCTTGAATATGCTGAAAACCCTCAATACCCTGAATTTGTAAAATTTGAGGCCATTCAAGACAAATGTGCTTTACTAGATAATTACAAATCAGGTGACGAAATTGATGTTTACTTTAATATCAAAGGAAGAAAATGGAATGACCCTAAAGGTGGTGTTAAATATTTCAACTCTTTACAAGCATGGAAAATTGATGGTGCTTCTGCCTCTTCTGACTCACCTGCTGGTGCACCTCCATCAGCAGAAATGCCAACTGAAGAACCAGGCTGGGTATCTGAAAATGAAGACGATTTACCTTTTTAAAAAATGAAAATTCTATTTTCTACCCTTTTGGTATTATTGATCTCCACTGAAAAGACCCGTTATTTTGAATATAACGGGTCCAAGGTAAATACTACTTATGATGTTGATAATAAGTTCTATGGCACTTACAAAGGGAGAAAAACTGGGTACTTATTATTGAATGAAGACGGTACTGGAGTATATAATTATGATGTATTTGGTTTTGCTCCCGTAAGCTGTAACAAAGGTCCTATTGAAGTAGAATGGGGATTCCTTCTAAAAGAAGACGGCTCTATTGTCACCTTTAATCGCGAATATGGTAAATCGCGCCCCATATTGCTAAAGAGCATTAGCGAGACAAAATTCCAGGGCTGCAAAACCGAAATCCTACTAGATTTCATCATGGAATATAAAGATGGGAAACTAGGGGTTTCTTCATCTGACGACTGGACAAAAGAATAAACCAAGCTATTTACTCTTCAAAGATTTGCCCTTTCGGTTAAGGGGTATTGTATCTAAGTTTATTATATATCAACTAAAAAATATATGATAAACAGAAGTAAATACATGGTTCTATTTTGCATGATCATTGCAATCAATTCATCAGCATTTGGCCCAGATGTTACAAGGAAGACGCTGGAACTAGCTGAATTTCAGAGCATCTATGTTAACTCCAATTATACGGTTTTCCTGAAGCAGTCTAATAAACAAGAAGTAACAGTAGAGGTGCTATCTGAGATTTTTAGCATCAGTGAATTCAAAGTTGAAAATGGTATTCTGCATATCAATATAAAGCAAAAGAAGGAAGATCCGAATGCGAACGTATGGACCAAAATTGATAATATAAAAATTGCACCAACCATGAATGTTTATATCAGTGTTCGTGATGTAAACCAATTAAAAGTGAATGGAGGCGGTAAAATTATTAGTGAAAACTCCATTGCCTCTAATAACCTAGACTTAGCCGTGAGTGGTTCAGGATCCATTAACATGGATGTTAAAGGACGGATGATAAATACCAAAATATCAGGATCGGGATCGATAACACTAAAAGGTTATGCTTCCAATAATACAATTGATCTTAGCGGATCAGGAAGTTTGAATGCCTTTGAGTGTGAGATTCAAAATGCTCAGGTAGCGCTAAGTGGATCTGGTAATTGCGATATCAATATTTCTGACGAATTAGATGCCACAGTTTATGGTAGTGGTATATTAAAGCACAAAGGCCAAACCAAAAACGTTGTTAAAAAGGTTTATGGAAAAGGCGAAGTAGACAGAGCCTATTGATTACCGGATAGCTCTCAAATAGAAACCCCTGTCTAGATTAGACAGGGGTTTCTATTTTATGCTTCTCCTCTCTTAAGAGTAATGATTGTTAATTCAGGTGGCATTCCAACCCTACCCGGGTAACCAAGGTACCCAAATCCTCGATTTACATATAAGTGCTGATTCTCTTTAGTGTAAAGTCCTGCCCACTGTTTATAGGCGTATTGAGATGGACTCCACTGAAAGTCTCCCAATTCTACACCAAATTGGAAACCATGTGTATGACCTGCAAACATCAGATCTATGTCTTTATAATTTGGTCTTACCTGAGCATCCCAGTGACTCGGATCGTGTGACAATAATATTTTAACTGCAGCTTCCTCAGTTCCTTCATAAGCCTTTGACAAATCACCATATTTAGCAAATCTTCCTGCTCCCCAGTTCTCGTTACCTAAAATGGCAATCTTCTCTCCTCCTAACTCTATATGCCTATTCTCATTCATCAAAAGATCATAGCCCAGAAGTTTATGTGCTTCTATTAAGTCTTTAAAATTTTGCTGCTTTTCTGCCTCAGAATTCCAATTTTTATAATCACCATAGTCATGGTTTCCAGTCACGGAATAAACGCCTAGAGGAGCTTTTAACTTGTCAAAAATATTAACATATTCCTCTACCTCTGATGTTTCATTATTAACCAAGTCTCCTGTAAAAAATACAAGATCCGGCTTTTCCTTCATCATCATTTCAACACCACCTTTTACGGCAGTCTTATTCCAAAAGCTGCCAGAATGAATATCAGACACTTGACCAATAGTAATACCATCGAATGATTTTGGTAGGTTGGGTAGATAAATGGTCTTCCTTCTAAATCTATAGTCATGTGCACCAGAAATGATACCCCAACTCATAGCTACTAAAGGAAGTGTACCTGCTACCATAGCTGTTTTAGCCAGAAACTCAGATCGAGGTATTGTATTACCTCCAGCTGGCGATGACGGATTTTGAAATAATGAAACAACCCATTTTCCAACCCTCACCAAATCACCTCCAAAAAGAAACAAGGCCGCAAATATTTTAGAAAAATAGTTGATAAATATTCCAGTAAAAATCAAGCTTCTGGAAGTTCCTTTCAGCCAATCAGGATTTCCGAAATTGTAAAATAGAATTACAGAAAAAGTGATCATAGTAACTGACCAATAACTATACTTTACAAAACTCTTCAAGCCATTGGATGTGCCTTTGATAGCCAGTAAAGCTCCTTGATAGACATACCAGTCTATCGCAAAAAGCACAACCAACAGCAGAGATATAACTATAATCCTATTCATATCAACTAGGCGATAGCAGGCTGAGCATTTTTACTCACCTTTTTACCCCATATCCAGAACTTCAATCTATAAACGATAGTAAATAAAACAGGAACAATAATCAATGTAAGGAATGTGGCTACAATAAGGCCGAAGATCACTGTCCATGCGAGTGGCCCCCAGAATATCACGTTATCACCACCCATATAGATTTTAGGATCGAACTCTGTCACCAATGAAAAGAAGTCAATATTTAAACCTATAGCTAAAGGTATTAGACCTAATACTGTAGTAATAGCAGTTAACAATACTGGGCGCAATCTCGCTTTTCCTCCTTTGATGATTATTTCCCTCGCTTCTTCCTTAGACAGCATTTCTGATTTATGCATACCTCTTTCCTCCTTTTTCCTGTCAAGCAGTAGTTGGATATAATCTAGTAAAACCACACCATTGTTTACCACAATACCTGCTAATGAGATAATACCCATCATAGTCATCATAATTACGAATGGCCATCCAGTGAGCATCAGTCCTCCAAAAACACCAATGAAGCTCAAGAAAATAGCAACTAGAATAATTAAAGGTTTAGACACTCCGCCAAATTGAAATATTAAGATCAAGATAATTAATCCTAGTCCTCCAAAGAATGCACTCATTAAAAAAGCCATTTGCTTATTCTGCTCTTCAATCTGACCAGTATAGTCGATTTTCACTTCTTTAGGCATGTCTTTGTACTCCTTCATCTCCTGCCGAATTTCAGCTACAATGGCAGCCGGATCAGTATACCCTGTCTGCAACCCTGAATATATAGTAACAACCCTTTTATTATCTCTATGCTTAATTGCACTAAAAGCTGAGGTGTTTTTCTGTGTGGCTACCGCTGAAATAGGCACCTCTTTAACCTTACCCGTTGACTGATCTCTAAAGATTATATTTTGATTAAAAAGAGCACTTGTATTGTATCGGATATCTTCGTTAAACCTAACGTTAATGTCATAGTCTTCACCATCCTTTTTATAAACTCCAGCTTTTTCCCCAAAAAGAGATCTTCTCAATTGACTTCCAACTTGACCAACAGCCACTCCTAATTCACCTGCCTTTTCACGATCAACTACAACCTGCATAGAAGGCTTACCCTTATTAACATCAATCTTTAGTTCTTCAATACCTGCGATATTCTTTGTGTTAATGAAATTTCTAATCCGCTCAGCTTCAACTATTAACTGATCATAATCAGGGCCCTCAATCTCAAGGTTGATTGGATAACCTGCAGGTGGTCCAGCAGCATCTTTCTCCACTGAAATAGCAACACCTGGATATATACCTCTTAAGGCCTCTTGCACTTTTGCTCTTAACTTTTTAGAGTCCTTACCTCTTCTGTACTTATACTCACGCATAGATGCTGTAATCTTACCTCTATGAGGCATTTCTGCAGCAGAACCACCATCTGTTTGAGGATTACCAGCTCCCTCACCTACTTGTGATACTGAAGATTCTACAAGAAAATTAGTGCCATCATCCATATACTCAGGGTCATTGATAATTTCATATACCTGCGCTTCAATTTCCTTTGTCAGCTCATTAGTTTTTTCAATGGCCGTACCTTGAGGATACTCAATGTAGACTATGATCTGGTTTGGTGTATTATCAGGGAAGAATTCAATTTTTGTTCTACCAGAACCAACCGACATTCCAAAAGCCATAAAAGCTGCAATTAGCATTAATACAGTTACTCCAAAATACCAATAGACATTGTTCTTTTTCAAAGCATGAGTAATCCTTCTGGCATACCAATTTTCGAATTTTACTAATGTGCTTTTCTGGAAATAATTAGCGGCTTTCTTTATGACATATTTATACATCCATAATAAAATGGCTGTAAATATCATGATTGTACCTAGGCCTCTATAAGTGCCACCTATAATTAGAATAAATGTTCCAAAGCCAACTAAAATCAGAGATGTCCTGATCAATTGCTTAAGCTTCAGTTCTTTATTTCCCACTTCCATAAAACGAGAAACTAGCATTGAATTCATGAAAATGGCCACGAATAAAGATGAGCCAAGAACAACTGATAGAGTAATTGGAAAATAAATCATAAACTGACCAAAAATGCCCGGCCATAGGCCCAACGGCACAAAAGCTGCCACTGTTGTAGCTGTAGAGATAATTATAGGTAAAGCAATCTCTCCAATTCCCTTTTTAGCTGCTTCTATTCTGGTCATACCTTCTTCTTCCATCAGTCGATAGACGTTTTCAACAACCACAATACCATTATCCACCAACATACCCAATCCCATAATCAACCCAAAAAGGATCATTGTATTAAGAGTATAACCCAAAGTGGAAAGGATCATGAAAGACATGAACATTGACATTGGAATAGCAAAACCAACGAATAAAGCATTTCTAAATCCAAGGAAAAACATCAATACAGTTACTACTAAAAGTATCCCAAAAATGATATTATTAACAAGGTCTTCTACTTGGTTTAAGGTTTTTGATGATGAGTCATTAGAGATTGTAATTTTAAGGTCTTGAGGGAAATACTCATCTTGTGCCTTAGCAATAATATCTCTGATCTGACTAGCAGCTTCAATCATATTTTTGCCAGAACGCTTCTTAACATCAAGCATCACCACACTTTGGCCAAATTCACGAGCAAAGGTGATCTTTTCCTTATCTTTAAAGCTCACTTCAGCAACATCCTTCAGGTAAACTGGAGAGCCCCCCTCATGTTTTACTACAAAATTTTCTAGTTCAGAAGGCTTTTCAATTTCTCCTAGAATTCTAATTGTCCTTCTTTGTCCACTTGATTTCAAGTTACCGGCAGACATAGTCATATTACCATTACTCATGGCTTGAATAATATCATTATAACTCACTTTAGCTGCCATCATTTTATAGATGTCAACAGCTACTTCCACCTCTTTCTCCTGAGCTCCTCTTATATCTACTTTCTTAATCTGAGGTAGATCCTCTATCTCATCTTCAAGATACTCTCCAAATATCTTCAACTTATCTACAGGATAGTCGCCCGTAATGTTGATGTTCATAATTGGTTGCTCCTCAGACAAGGTAAGATCGAAGACATTAGGCTCAACCTTAGCTCCATTAAACAATGGCCAATCCTCCCCTGCTTTTTCACTATCAACTTCATCCTTAACTTTTTGCTTTGCAGCTTCAACGGCAATCTCCTCATCAAACTCTACAGTGATAATAGAATAGTCTTCCTGAGAGGTAGAAACTATCTCAACCACATTACTGACGTTCTTTAATTTATCTTCTAATGGATCGGTAATTAGTCTTTCTATATCTTCTGCTGTATTGCCAGGGAAAGGCGTGCTGATATAAATCTTCGTTTCCTTAATCTCAGGAAAATCTTCCCTCGGCATAGCAAAATAAGAGGACAATCCGATCAAGAAGAAAATTGCAATCATTACCCAGATCACAGACGGATTATCAATGGCCCATGAGGCCAACTTAAACTCTTTATCTACATTGTTTTTTTGACTACTCATTTCGGTTACTTATTTAAAATTTTAACCTGTTGATTATCTTTTACATTTCTTGCACCTTCTTCAATCACATTATCTCCAGCTTTCAGTCCTGATAATACTTCTACAAAATCGCCCTGAGTTTTGCCAGTAGTGATAATATACTTGTGAGCAATACCAATGTCGTCTTTTATCTCAGCTGCGATGTAGGCATACTGCTCACCTTCGGCATTCTCAGAGATTATACTTTGAGGTATAAGTATTGCTTCAGGATTATTATAGTCATTAATATTTACCTTGGCCGTCATGTTAGGCTTAATTTTGCCATCAGGGTTTGGTACAGGCACTTCAATAGTAAATGACCTGTTATTGGGGTTAATGAAATTACTAGTCTGTCTCACCTTTGAATCAACTGTTCTATCCAAAATCGGGAAGTACACCTTCACAGCTTTACCCTTTGTGACATTAGAAATGTATGTTTCTGGAACTGCTACCTCAATGTACATATCTGATAAATTGACAATTCTGAATACCTCAGAACCAGGGCCAGCTGGACCAACAACTGTACCTTGATCTTTGATAATATCATCTATAATACCAGAAAATGGAGCGTTAATTGAATACTTACTCAACTGAGCCTTAAACTGTTTTACATTGTTTTCTAGCGACTCATAATTAGCCTTGGCCTGCAGATATTGGATCTCTGTGCCAATCTCCTGCTTCCATAACCTTTCCTGTCTTTTAAAAGTTGTCTCCGCCAAAGACAATTGAGTTTCCAACTGCATAAGCTGACTGCTCATACCTCCATCATCTATAGATGCGAGTAACTGACCTTTATTAACTCTCTGACCTTTCTTTACATATACTCTTAATAAAGTACCTGCAGCCTCCGGGTATATCAGCACATTTTGCTCAGTAGTTACATCACCTTGTAGTTCAACAAAGTGATCGAAATTTGTCACACTAGCTTTATGTGTAGTTACTAGTGATAATTTCTTGTTACCTGCTTGTTCACCTATAGCTGCATCTAGGAGCGCTATCTCATCCTCTAAGCTTGTTAACTCTTGTGTTAATTCCTTTTTCTTAGCTCTGATTTGTTCCAAATCTCCATTTGAAATTATGGCACTGACAGAACTTTCATCCTGGCTCCCACATGCTGACATTAAAGTGATTATCAGCAAAAACATTGTTGATGTTGATTTCATAGTTGTTGTATATCTAGGATAGTTTTTCATTTGTTAAGTATTCCATAAGCCTTCTCTAAATCTATTTTTGCCACCAATGCTGAATACAAGGCATCATAATAGTTAGTTTCTGCTGTTTTATAATCTGTGTTTGAATTAGTTACTTCTCGGCTGGAGCCAACTCCTTCACCATATTTAATTTTTGAAACATTAAATACCTCTTCTGCTAAGTCCATATTTTCCCTTTGCGCAGCCATATTATCAATCGCTCTGTTGTAATTAACAGTAGCTTGCTTGATTTGGATATCAATATTATTCTTGAGCAATTCAAATGAGTTCTGGATTTGATCCGATTGGATCTTCTTCTGCTGGATGATATTGCTCTTTCTAAAACCATCAAATATTGGCAAATTCATCCTCACTCCTAGAACCCCAACTTCAAACCAATTGTCACTAAAATTGAAAAGATCAGAAGATGTTTGAGCTCCTGATGTAGCGCCAATTCTACCATACAAGTCTAGCCTTGGTAAATATTGCACTTTAGTATTTTTAATGTCAAGATCTGTTAAGTCGTCATTGGTCTCTAATTGACTGTATTCGATACGATCTGAGTACTTGAAATCCTGACCAAAATTAGCTTCAATGCTTTCAAACTGAATGCTATTTAGGTCATCTACTAAAACAATAGTATTGCCCTGCGGCATTCCCATTTGAAACTTTAGAAGAGCTTTAGATAATTCATAAGTCTGATCAAAATTGTTTTTTTCAACTTTGATATTGTTGAACTGAACTAAAATTCTATTCACATCAATTTTCTCTGCAAATCCATTTTCATTCAAGGCTCGCGTATCTCTCAATAAGCTATCGAGTCTTTCATAATTTTTGTTGACAAGTGCCTGCCGCTCTTTCATGATAATGGTAGAATAATAAGCCTTGCTTACAGCCTCTATCACGTCAATGGTTGTCTTAATTTCATCTTTGCGCGATAGCTCCGTAAAGGTTCTGGCCGCCTGAAGACCTACAAAATAAGATCCATTAAAAATCATTTGTTCCAATGATACTGTTGCAGATCCGGAATACTTAGTGCCAAATTGTGCAGGAAAAATACTTGGGTCACCTAAATCTCTAACAGGAATTACAGATTCTTGAAAAAGCACACCATAAACAGACGGAGAAATAAAATCTGGGATAGGTGTGGTCTGTATTTGGAAATTGTACGATAGGTCTACATTACCATTGATTTGAGGTAAACCATCAGCTAATGTCTGCTTCACTTGTTTCTCAGCTATTTGCCTACTCAACCCATTGTTCAATAAATTTTGATTATGATCTAAAGCATAATCAATACACTGTTGTAACGAAAAACTCATTACCTCCTTATCATTCTGCGCACTAATATTGAGTGAGCAAATGATAATAATGAATGCGGTGGTAGTTATTTTCTTAAGCATTCCCGGTTTATTTATTTTGATTTGAAATTTCACTTGTAATGTATTTTTTATAGAGTTTTCGACCTTTATCGGTAACTATTCCGTGAACAAAATGATCGAAAAACTGAAGCTGTAAGTCGCTTAACTTATATTGGTTAGAAGGAAAGACATCTTCGCTAAAAGCCATTTGAACCAGTTCAACCCTCAATCGAGCCAAAACTTCAGGATTAATATCATCTCTGTAGTTTCCTTCCGATATCCCTTTAATTAAGTTCTCTTTTACCTGATTCTTAACATATTCATTTTTAAAGTTCAACCAAATCTGCCAAGCATTTGGATGATATTTCTGCATATCAAATAACAATGAAGGATTCATCTCCTTAAAATCCTTGCGCATACATTTTGAAACCTTGGCCAATTCCTCTAATGCATTTGAAGAACTATCAAAAATTTGATCATACTCAGCTTTTTCATATTCCATGTGCTTCTTAAAAGCCAACGAAACAATCTCATCTTTGTCTTTATAATACTGATAAATGGTCTTTTTCGAAACGGAAAGGTGTCTCGCAATGTCGTCCATTGAAACGCTTCTTATTCCATACTTCTGGAATAATTCCCCTGCCCCTATTAATATCTTTTCCTCAATACTCATATGCCTTTTCAATTTGACTGCAAAACTATGGAAACTTTTGATATAACAATAGTTTCCATAGTTTTACAACATGCATAACGCCTTAATCTGGAATAGGTTACATCAGGTTGAATAAATTTTTACAAAGAAATTATTAATAGTTATTGTAGGTTTTTAGCCGGATTTGTTTCGAAATCGTTTGTTTTTCCACAATTCCATTTATTTGCCCATTTTTCTTTAAAGGCTGCTTTTTCTTCAGGCGACATATTTTTTAACTTCTGTCTCCATCCATTGCCCCACCGACCATTACTATGATTCGATTTGCCTCCTTTAAAACCGCCAAATAATATTTTTGACAATAACAACAAACCGAACGCTTGCCAAAATGATACCACTGGCCCATTGAATAGCTCAGGAATCAGCCAATTCCATAAATACATTACTACAAACACAAATACTGTTATTACTATTGGTATTAACAATACCATCAATACTATCCTTTTTCCTTTTCTGTAATTCATGATCCTATCTCGTTATAAATTTTTTCTAACTTTTTTCTTAACGCTACCACGGCATATCGTTTTCTTGATATCAGCGTATTTACCGGTATTCTTAGTTTTTCTTCTATTTCTTTAAAACTCATATCTTCAATCTCATGAAGAATAAAAACTTCTCTTTGCTCTTCAGGTAGTCGGTCTAAAACCTTGGTAACTTCTTCCCAAATCAATTCCTTGAAATATATATCTTCTGGCGAATGGCCAAAATCAGGTAATATATCCCTTAATAAAATAGGAGAATTATCGTCATCACTATCTTCATTTAGTGCCACCTGATTACTTCTTACTTTTCGGAATCGATAAAGGTCAATAATTTTGTTGCCTGCTACCTTAAACAACCATGAAGTTGCTTTCTCAATAGATTCTATAGTTCCATAACCATCAATAAATTGCTCAAGAACATCCTGCAGTATATCTTCAGCATCTTCCATATTTCCCACTCTAGATTTGATGAAACCTAAGAGCCTCCCTCTTTCTTTATTTATGGTTTCTTCTTGACGTTCTAACATCGTATGCTTAAATATGGAAACTTTATATACGGTCATCTTAACTCTTAGTCGGATGACTGACGAAAATATTTTATATGTTTAGAAAATATTTTATGGAAGAACAATTTATTACTTATCAAGGGCATGTCATCCACTACTACAAAATAGGATCAGGCAATGATGTTATCTTGGCATTTCATGGTTTTGGATTAGATGGCACTTGTTATGAACCATTTGAAAATCATTTTAGTAACACCCACACCATTTATAGCTTTGATCTGTTTTATCACGGCAAAAGTTTTTGGAATAAGACCGATCAACCGCTTTCAAAAGATTTCTGGATGGCTGTTATCACCGATTTTATTAAAAACAAGACGGAGAAAATTAGTCTGATGGGCTTTAGTTTGGGTGGAAAATTTGTCCTGGCTACTATTGAAGCAATACCTCAAAAAATTGAAAAAGTATATTTCATAGCGCCAGATGGTATAGAAACTAACACATGGTACAGCTTGGCAACCTATCCCGTAGTGCTTAGACATTATTTCAAAAGCATGATTGTAAAACCTAAACGATTTTTCAATATTTTGAACTTGGTTAAATCGGTTGGTTTATTGGATAAAAGCATATCGAAATTTGCTGCCTCACAAATGAATACAGCAAAAAAGAGAAGGCGCGTTTACTATTCATGGGTTATTTTCAGGCATCTTAACTTTGATTTAAAAACAATTGCCAGCAAAATCAATGAACACAATATTCAAGTAGAAATGTACCTTGGTAAGTAT
>CAYGNU010000018.1:0-21042 GCA_964351175.1 uncultured Roseivirgaceae bacterium
CGGTAGCCTCCATCAGGTCCCCAATTGTTTACATCCCGGGCTCCCCAATCCTTACCAACCCAGTCAATCCCGAACGTATTATCATAATCATAGGGAATGAACTCGAAACGATCATCAACGGGATTGAAATAGAGATAGAAATTATTTTGGTTGTACCAATAGTTATCCCAGTTTCCAGTAAGTATTTCTACTGCCATCCAGCGGATAACTCCATCAAGGTTTATATATTCTTCTATTTGAGTTTCAAATTCTGCATTGTTCGAATGTTCCAGAAACCCTATTAGAGATGCTAAATCCGTATAGTCATCTTCTTCAGTATTTGTTTTTAGTTCATATACTCTCCGATCTGCCCAGTCTGGACTCCATTTGTAGTCGTCTGGGTTTTCACTAATGTAAGAAAGATCGGCTGGGTAGAGCGCTTTATAAAGATTGCCGGCATCAGTCCCAAAACGATCTTGAACAAATTCATTATCTATATGCTCTACATTTAGATAGAGACCGAAATATTCATCATTAATGAACAACTTAACATGATTGGCACGAGGAGCGGGGACATCTATTGCCTCGAATATATCCCAACTAAGTTTAGCCCTAATAATGGTTGGATCGTTATGCTCGCCATTCAAATTCATCTTATCAAGCCCTCTATATTCTCTTCCATTTTCGAAAGTATTAAAAGAAACCTTAAATGATTTTTTTTCAGAAGCCCTGGAAGTATTGCCCCTTAATCTGAATCCGATATTAAATACAGTATCGATTTCAGCATCCTTTTTAAAAATGAAGGTCGCAGGGTATTCATAATCACTATTTTCATTTTGAGAATCCAGGATCTGATCGAGTGAATCCTGTTCTATATAAATAAAAACTTCCGGTAGAACAGTATCATCGAATATCCAATTTGTTGAAGACTGACCAAACAACAGTATAGAATGGAGAATTAACCCCGTAAGGCAAAGGAAGAATTTTTTCATGGACTAAATGTACAAAATGATGATGGATTTTTTTCTGAAAAACAATTCTAATACCGCTATGTAGAAAGCGGTTCATGCTGTATTTATAGCGGGATATCACAAAAAAAAGCAAGTTAACAATATTCTATCGATTTTATCATCCCTTAAAAAGCTACAATTGACAAAGCGACTCGAATACATAGTAATAACGGTTACAGCCTTTATCTTTACTTTTTATCATGCGATTTTGACAAGCCTCTTAATCGCACGGTTTGATAATCTGGATTATAGCTTCTCATATATTTTTGTAGTAGAAATCGTTGCTTTTATCCCAATGGCAATCGGGATGTTTTTAGTTATGTGGGCAGGGAAAAAGAGACCTGATCTATTTACTGAACTCACCCTCTCAATATTATTAAAGCATGTTAGCTTTGCATTTCTACTATTTATTATACACACTTTCTGGCAATCGGTAGTTAATGGAATATTCTTTGGAGACACCATTGAACTCATGTCGTATACAAGAGACTTTATTTCATTTCTTGAGATGAGATTTCTGGTATATGTAATTATGGTTGGATTAGTAAACGGTCTCATAAAAATCAGGGAGCAACAACAGTTCAAGATCAAACAATCTGATCTTAATCGAAAGCTTCAAAAGGCAAGGTTAAAGGAACTGGAGTTGAAGTTGAATCCTGAGATTATTTATCCAAACCTAGATTTCATAAAAAATAAAGCAATTACTCACCCAGTAGAAGCCTCGCAGATGGTGATACTAATGGCAAGTATTCTCAGGCGGTTAGTAGATAATATGGAAGATGAAAAAGTAAGGTTAAGTGATGAGGCTACTTTTTTTAAGATGTACACAGACCTTATTAAATTAAGATTAGAGAAAGCCATTGAAGTAGCTATTCTTTTGGAAAAAGAAATGGAAGGGAATAAGGTTCCTTCAATGATTTTGATTATTCCATTTTTAGAAGAATTATTTTTTGGGAAATATGCATCAAGCTTCAAAAACTGCACCGAGATAGTATTTTCAGCAGAGAAACTATCTGAGGAGAAAATTAAAGAAGTTATTTCAATTAAGGGTACTTCAGATAATCAAGCGACCAAAGAAAAACTAGAATTAGAGCCATTAGTTGAAAGGATTAACCATCAGATAGTAACTTTTGTAAAAGGGGAATTTAGTTTTTACGCTGAACCAAAAAAAGACGGGATAACCCTTAATCTGGTAAGTGAAAAAAGAATTGCGGAGGTTGAGTATGGAAACTAAAGATTTAGTTACCAACGATTTCCGGAAGACATTGATTTTGGTAATCACTGGATTATTCGTATTCACCTTTATTGGAAACTATTATTTCCGAGCGAGTTTTTATGACAGTTCAGTTAGTTATGCCTTTATTAGGTCCATTGTAACCGTATTTATTCCTTTCTCATCTTTCCCTGTGTTAATGTGGATTTCTAAAAAATTTTTGCTTTTGGAACATTGGAAGAATGTGGTTCTACATATTGTTTTTAGTAGCATTTATGTTGTAGCATTTACTTTGGTGCTTCAGTTTATCCTTCTACTTATCGCCGGATATAATATGTTTGAAATACCTGCTGAAGAGGTCATTTTTATGTTCCGTCGCCAATTAATTTCCACAGGCTCTTCTTCTTTTTTACTTTATTGGGGCATTACAATTTTGGTTGGTGTTGGCAGATATTACATCGATGTTTCTTTATTAATTGAACGAACAAACTCCTTGGAGTCTCAATTATCGAAGGCTACTTTAGCGACATTAAAAGCTCAGTTGAAGCCCCATTTTTTGTTTAACACCTTAAATATGGTCGATTTTTTAATCCATACGAAACCGGATAAGGCCATTGAAACAGTTTCAAAATTGGAAGATTTGATTAAGAGTACATTTGATCAAAATCAGCCCAATGCTTGCACCATAAAGGAAGAAGTTCTATTTCTTGAGAAATATTTAGATATCGAAAAAGCCCGTTTTAGTGATAGGCTTTCTATTCGCTTTGATATTGATGAGGATGTGGAGCATATAAAAATTCCATGTTATTTAATACAACCCTTAGTAGAAAATTCAATTAAACATGGTGTTGGTAAATCTTTAGAAGAGTGTACGATTTCAATATGCTCTAAATATAAAGGCGATTTTTTTGTAATTGAAGTATCTGATAATGCTAAAGGATTTAAAAATAAACCTGAGAAGCAGAATTGGAGTATAGGCCTCAGAAATATTGAGGAACGAATTAAGCTTTATTTCGGAGAGAATGCATTTTTGGACTTAAGCTCCTTTGAAGTAGATGGTTTTAAATCAACCATTTTGATCCCAAAAAAATATATAAAACTATGATCAGAACACTTATTGTAGATGACGAAGAACATGCCCGTGACCGATTAAGTTATATGCTTCGAGATGAAGAGGCTATCGAAGTTGTGGGTGTTTGTAAAAATGGAGTCGAAGCGATTAAAGAAATTGAAAAAAAGAAGCCGGATTTAGTTTTTCTGGATATTGAAATGCCGGAAATTAACGGCTTTGATGTAATCTCTAATATTGATCTAAAAAAAGTGCCGGTAGTTATTTTTGTAACAGCATTTAGTGAATATGCCGTAAAAGCTTTTGAAGTAAATGCGTTGGATTATATCCATAAACCATTTGATAAACTACGGCTAAGCAAAGCAATTGAAAAGGCGAAAAAAACCCTTGAAAGCTATGACGAAAAAAAGATGAGACAGAAATTAGAACAACTTATTGGTACTGAACCAATTAAAAGTGAACAAATAGAGCGTTTTGTAATTAAAAACGGATCTAACATTTATATTGTTCAAACAACGGATATTCTATGGATTGAAGCTGCGGGGAACTATGTAAATATCATTACAGAGAGCAAGAAGCACCTTCTTAGAAGCACTATGAGTGGATTAATAGATCGCCTTGATAAAAACCTATTCTATCAGATTCATAGGTCTACCATTGTAAATCTTAATGTTGTAGAACGGATTGAAGAATGGAGCTATGGGGATTATTTAGTGATTCTTAAGAATGGAGAGGAGCTTAAAATGAGCAGAAATTATAAGACGCTTATTCAAAGTTTTTAATTCCATCCCAAAATAACGCCGTTCATCACATTCATTCTTCTGCTCTCTTAAACAGGCTTATATTTAATCAAAGCTTGATGCCCAAGCCCTAATTATAACATAGATGACCAACTATTGTATAGTAGGAAACTTACCCACCGGGCATCAAGCTTATTTTTTTCTAGCTCATACAAAAAAGGCGACCTATGTAAGTCGCCTTTGAAATAGTCGAAAGAATTTTATTCTACCGTAATCGGTATCGCTACTTTGGTAGTTCCCCAATGTAAGTTCAGGTGAGCTTTAGTTGCAGAAAGGTTGTCAAAGTAGATTTCGAAAAATTCTAGGTTTGAACCTTCTCCAACTGCCGCCATTGTTCTGGCAACATCCATTGTCGCATCATACTGAGTTCCCCAAGATAGCTTGCTATTTAAAATTACAGTCCACTCTTTGTCACCAGGAATAGTATAAAGTGAATAGGTTCCAGCTTTAACTTCTTTATCACCAAACATTACATCTGTCGAAAAAGTAATAGCAGTAGATTCGTTAGCTCCAGTTCTCCAAACATCACCATTTGCAGGGTCATGAATCAGATTTTGTAAGTCGCGTCCTTTTAATCCAGGTCTTCCATAAGTTACACTTACAACTGTTGCGCCTATATTTTGGCTGTTTGCAGCATTAGGACTAGGTCTAACCCCACCGCCTCGCTCTTGTGCAAAAGTGAGTTCAGAGGTCAGTAAAAGAGCAAAAATTGCGAATGCTCCAATTTTTAGAAATGATTTCATAGGTAGTAATTTTAGGTTATTGAAAGTTGAATATGATAGTTGATTTCTGATTGATAAAAATCACATTTTAGTAAACTTATTAGATCAACAGAAGTTTAATGAGACTCATTCCTCAGTTTTGGAAAATATAAAACTCTAAGTAATGCTATTCGTTTGGGAAAAGCGAGGCATCGATTCCAGGAATAATTTTGAGCGCATTTTTATAGTACACTTTCTTGAGTACTTCATCTGGTAGTCCAAGACCATACATTTTCCAGAAAGCGTGACGTTTTCTAAAATAGTCGAAATATTCATCATTACTTTCGAGCACTCTAAAGTAGAGGTAATATTCTTCGGGGCGGTACGTGTCTTTTCCGAACAACAATCGGTCTTGATATTTAACGAAGAATTCATATGCAAAGCGTGGCTGTCGACCAAGTTCAGCAATAATAGCGGCAATCTCGGCATATACATTGGGAAATTCATCGAGGTGTTTTCCCAAACGGTCAAGGTCATTTGCCATCCATCCAAAATGAGCATTTATGAATGTTGTTTTGGGATGCTTACGGAAAAGATTCCATTGCTCGCTCATAACCACTTCCCAGCTTGGGTAGCGCGTGGTATCTCCTCGATGCCGATCAGGAAATTGTTTCATTTCCAACCAGCGCTCATTATGTTCATCAATAGGTTCCCAGAAAACGGCAGGTTCTCCTGTATGAATAAGAACTGGAATTCCAAGTTCCCCTGCTTTTGCCCAAACAGGATCAATTCTAGGGTCGTCGGTATGTACCCTGTTTCCATCTGAATCCAGTACAGTAAGCCCAAGATTCTTGAAAATCTTAATACCTCGGGCTCCATTGTCATAATCTTTTTGAAGCTGAGCAACAGTCCGCTCTGTCCAGTCAGGGTCGTCAATGCCATCAAAACTTAAGTTTGCAAAAATAATGAATCTTCCTGGAGCTTGTTCGGTGGTAGCGTCTACCATTGCTTTTAAATCATCGCCTGAACGACCACTTAAATTAACTAGAACACTCATGTTTAGAGCATCCATTTGTCGGGCAACCAACGCATTGTCCTGAGTAGCCATTCTCCAGTGATGACTATGCACATCAATAAAAGGAAATTTAGCGGACCGTATTTGTTGCCCCGGTACAACAAGCGTTGAAATTGGATCGTAGGTTTCAAAATCCATAGTCATTACTGAGTCTTGTGCACTTACTAAGGAGCCGGTGATTCCAATAAAAAGAAGGGTTATAAATTGGTTGATTAAAAACTTTTTTATCATATCAATAACCAACTTGTAGTGTAAAATTGAATATCGAAAGGTCATTTAATTGTTCACCTTCTAACATGTTTCGCAAAGAATATTCCCCTTTTAGCCGAATTCCTCTCCAAGGCTCGTAAGTTGCTTCTACAGTAAATCGATTCCAGCGGTGAATGTCGCCTACTAGATATTCGGTAGCTCTTATTATTTCCTTTGTATCAGGGTCAATATAATAACTATCATTAATATCACCCCCAACATCAACAAATTCTCCGTTCTCATCAAAATAATTTAAGCCATGCCGATCAAAATCATATCGAATTAATATTCGGGTTCTATGAGACAACCACTGTTCAATTTGGAAAGAGAGTTCGTCTCCATTAGGTCCGATTTGGCTACCCAGCCCAATTCCTTTTTCTGCATGAGTATTCAACTGAAATTTGTGGGCGTAAACACTTGGATCTACTCTTTGGTAACTTGAGGTGAATACAGTACCTGTTTTTAATGCATAATTAACACCCAAATATCTGGCAAAAGTACTATTTGAAGCTTTTTTATTATCCCATTTAAATATGTCTTTGGAAGAACCTAAATCATCAATAAGTATTTCCCCAAAAAGCTCTAATCCATTAATAGGTCTTAAAACGCCTTCAAATCCGGCGAAACCATTATCCTGATCTTGAAGTTCCCATTCCATAAACGCCAGACGATTTACAGGATTAATGTAAGCCAGTTCAA
Organism: uncultured Roseivirgaceae bacterium; assembly: GCA_964351175.1. Taxonomy (GTDB): domain Bacteria; phylum Bacteroidota; class Bacteroidia; order Cytophagales; family Cyclobacteriaceae; genus Fulvivirga. The sequence goes on from CAYGNU010000018.1 coordinate 6,796, forward strand.
CTTTACGGTTGCTATAATCTATCAACTCATAATAGCTTAAAGAAATCCATTTCGCAGGTTGAAATTGAAGCCTATGGTGTACCGTAAATCTATTGGGTGAAGTTCTGGTAAATAAATCATCAAAACCTTCAATCTCACGTCTTTGACCGCTGCTCCAAGATAAATAACCATGAATAACTGAGTACTTGATATACTTTGAATCAATATTTAAGCGTACCCAATCAAAGGGTATACTTTCACGAGAATATACTAGATTGTTTCTTTGACCAACCCCATACTTAAGCATGCCCCGCCCAATATGTATAGACCAGTATCCTTTATGATAGCCAGCAGATGTATTTAAATGGTATTTGTTAGACCCACCATTTAATGTTTTCCAATTGCGACTTAAAAATGGAAGATATCTGAATGCTTCATTATCCCCAACTTGTACTGCTCTCCAGAAATCATAATTGTATCCAACTACTCCTGAAAAGGTGCCATAAGATCTAAAACCGTCAATAGCATAATATGGAGAAGAGTAATTTCGATCTCCATCTTCTACAAAAACGAGACCTCGACCTGGAAACCAGTCAAATGCAAGAGTTGCATTTGCATCATCCCAAACATAGGTGTGGGGCTCTTCATCAGAAAAAAGAATTTTTTTCCAACGGTTATAGAATTTACCCTTGCCCTGAATAAAAGAATTGGTTTCATATTTCTTAAGGCTGTCAACTGAGAACTCGCGAAGATAGCTTTCTCTTACATGCAGATCTCCTCTATTCAATCTTGACTCATCAATTTCGGAAATGATGGTAGTGATTTGTCCACGGGTTAAAGGCAGTGCTTCATAATTATAGAATGGCGCATTTCCTCTTACTCGTTGATAATGCATCCAATCGTAAACCTGATGATAAACAGGAACAAGTGACGCTTGGGCTAAGACATCCGTTACACCCAAAAAAAGTGAGATAAACAGAACTACTGAAATCTTTTTAATCATACTTAATAAAATAATATTACAAGTGTAATATAAGAATTGAAGACGTTATATAGAGGGTGAAATAAAAGCCCTGAAGACAGTTTTTCCTCAGGGCTATAACTCAAAAAAGTAATATAAATTATAAGCCAAAGGCATCGTGGCCTAAGAAAATTGCTGAATCACCCAACTCTTCCTCAATTCGGAGGAGTTGATTGTATTTTGCAATTCGGTCGGTTCTGCTCATCGATCCGGTTTTAATCTGGCCTGCATTAGTTGCCACAGCAAGATCTGCAATGGTTACATCTTCCGTTTCTCCAGAACGGTGTGAAATTACAGCAGTGTAGCTGTTTTTATGAGCCATTTCAATTGCATCCAATGTTTCGGTAAGTGTACCAATCTGGTTTACTTTGATAAGGATTGAATTTGCAATTCCTTTTTCAATGCCTGTTGCAAGTCGCTCTGTATTGGTTACGAATAGGTCATCGCCCACTAATTGAACTTTATCGCCAATAGCTTCAGTAAGCTTTTTCCAGGCATCCCAATCATCTTCAGCCATTCCGTCTTCAATAGAAATGATCGGATATTTATCAACCCAACCTGACCAGAATTCAACCATAGCGTCGGTATCTTTTTTGGAACCATCGCTCCACTTAAATTCGTAAAGACCAGTCTCTTTATTATAGAATTCTGAAGATGCAGGATCTAAAGCGATCAAAACATCGTCTTTTGGAGTATAACCAGCTTTCTCGATGGCCATCATTATAACTTCGAGGGCTTCTTCATTTGATTTCAGGTTTGGAGCGAATCCACCTTCATCTCCAACCGCTGTACTATATCCTTTATCACTAAGTACTTTTTTTAAGGTGTGAAAAATTTCAGCGCCAATTTGTAGGGCATGTGAAAATGACTCAGCACCTGCGGGCATAATCATGAATTCCTGAAGATCAACGCTATTGTCAGCGTGCGAGCCACCATTAATGATATTCATCATCGGAAGTGGCATCACTTTAGCATTAACTCCTCCAACATATCTCCAGAGCGGCATCCCAAGCTCACTAGCAGCGGCTTTCGCACAAGCAAGCGAAACACCTAAAATAGCGTTAGCGCCTAAATTGCTTTTGTTTTTTGTGCCATCAATCTCAAGTAATAAAGCATCTAGTTCTGTTTGATTGAATACAGGAAGCCCCTCTAATTCTTCAGCTATAATAGTATTCACGTTTTCAACGGCTTTAGTTACGCCTTTTCCTAAGTACACTTCTTTGTCTCCATCTCTTAGTTCAACAGCTTCGTGTTCTCCGGTAGAAGCTCCAGATGGCACAGCCGCACGCCCCATTGCTCCCGTATCCAATATTACATCTACTTCAATTGTGGGATTTCCGCGCGAATCGATAATTTGACGTGCATTAATATCTTCGATAAAACTCATTATTTCTCCATTATGTTTACGATAAGTAAGTACGTTAAAGGTACTACGATTTAATATGTTCTTAAAGTGAATACGCACTAAGTTTTTGTAAATTAATCCATGAATAAAAATTTTAAATGAAACCTATTTTGCGTGGCTGACTTACACCCGTGGATTATTCTTTTTGATATTGATGGAACTCTTTTAACCGTCGATCGAAATTTTAATCGACCACTTCTCAGGAGTATTATTGATGATCTTAATATTGATTATCCAGATATGGAATCCGATCCATTCTCAGGAAGAACAGATTATGACATCATTACTTCCTTTCTTGTAAATCATAATTTTGATGAAGAACTATATAAAACATTCAAAGAGATCTATCTAAAAAGGCTTTCAAAGGAGATTACTGCGCACCATGTGCTACGCCATAATCATATTGATGAAGCTATTGAATTCTTTTCGAAGCCGGGATTCATTACTGGATTACTGACTGGAAATTACCCAGATGCAGCTATTGTAAAACTAAAAGTGGCTGATATTCATCACGAGTTTGCGTTTGGTGCTTTTGGCGAATTTCATAAAGATAGGAATATACTTCCTCAACTTGCGCTCACTTCAATTAAAGAGATGTTGGAGGTTGAACCGGATCCTAGTCGATTCATAATAATTGGAGACACTCCGAGAGATATTATATGTGCTAAGAGTGCAGGAATGAAATGTGTATCTGTTACGACTGGGAAATTTAACGCAGACGAATTAGCAGAATACAATCCGGATTTAATAATTGAGAGTTTAGCTAATCCAGAGAATTGGTTTGCCTCATTAATTGATTAATGGGTTTAACTACCACATCCACCCAAAAATAAATGTAATCTGAGCCGAACCGAAATATTTTGTTGGGTCGTTTGCCTTTTCTAAACCATCATCATCAACTATAAAATTTCCGTCTGTATCTTTATAGTTTCCATTCTCATCTCTTATCGGTTTAAATGGCTCAAGAATTTGAATTCCGTCTTTAAAGTAATTAAAAGTATAACCGAATTGAAAGGTTTGAAGTCGAGCAAAGTTGTCTCCAAAATCAATACCCAATACCAAATCACCTGTCCATCCCCATTTTGTTTCCGCATCTTTTAAACCCTGAAAAATATCTAAGACTGGTTCATAAACGCTAAACTGCCTAGTATCACTTTCTCTAAACCCATTTTTTGAGAAGTCAGATTCTTTAAAGTAAGGAGTGGTTAAGGCCAGTGTTGGCCCAATACTCATAGCTGTATGAACCCTAAAATTATCTGAAATCTGGCGCGCAAAAAATCTCCGTTTCAAACCAACTGTTAAAGGAAATGTAATAACGCGTTTATATTTACTTGGAATAGTTCTGCCGCCAAAATAATAATCAATATATGTTTGTTCACTTGGGTCTCTGAGCCCAGCAATTTTGAAATCAAAAAGACCTTCAGTGTAAGAACCCAATCCTTTTCTCAATTGAGTTCCTATTCCAAAACCAAAATCACTTAAGTTAAAACTAAAGCCTAAACCAGTTTTATATCCTTCGTCAAAAAGATTTTTTGGGGCTTCAATACTTTGAATTTCAGGCTCACCATATTGAGCAAAAACATTATTCACGTTTAAAATCAATACAAACAACAGTAAAGAGAGTGTAAATTTTTTCATAATAGGCGTGGGGCGATGCATTATTTATTAAATAACGAAGTTTAAACGAAAAAAACTTCTTTTTCTTATTGTGTTAAGTAGATATCCTGTTATTTTCCTCTCGATTTTTTAATAAGATAATCAATTGAATCCTAAGTATTAACTACTGGAATGAATTCACACACCACCTATTTAGTTTTTGGCCCATCAGCAACATTAAAGCGAATGGCTTCAAAGATGTTTGACGAATATGAACCAAAATTTTTATACACTCGAAATTTCGAAGAGCTACAAACAGATTTTTTTGTTGCTGTTTACGAGGAGTATGAAAAACAAATAAATTCTAGTGTTACTCTTACCTGTATTTTAGAGCAATCGCCAAAGCTTAACAAAATTGTTCTTAAAAAGACCGGTGGCCGGATGGGCTTTCGTGGCAGTTCACTTTCTGAGGAAAGAAATGTAGAGGCTAACGTTATTGATTTCATCTTTGATTTCTCAAAGCGTTTCGGTCTTACTGTTCAGGAAGAGCAAATTTCTGAGCAGCCCGAAGAAGAATAGTTTATGATAAAACCTCCATCTGAATGGACGGTACTTACCATGTTAAAGTGGGCTACTTCCTATTTTGAAGAGAAGGAAGTACGAAGCCCAAGATTTAGTATAGAGTGGCTTCTTTCTTATACACTAAAAGTAAAGCGACTGGATCTTTATTTAATGTACGATCGGCCTTTAACAGTCGAAGAATTAGAGGAATTACGACCATCTGTAAAAAGACGGTCACTTCATGAACCTCTTCAGTACATAACGGGCTCTACCGATTTTTTAAATACTAAAATAAAAGTGGCTCCCGGTGTTTTGATTCCAAGAATGGAAACGGAGCAACTGGTCGAAATTATTTTGAATCAGCAATTGGGGAATGAGGAAAAGTCTATCTTAGATATTGGAACAGGTTCTGGCTGTATTCCAATTGCTTTAAAGAAGAATCGAAAGCAGTGGGATGTGTACGCCACAGATATTTCTAAGGAGGCGCTTTCAATTGCAAAAGAGAATGCCGGACTTAATGAAACAGTAGTCACTTTTCTAGAAGATGATATTTATAACAGCACTGCTTTTGATAATGGGGAAGCGTTTGACATTATTGTTTCGAACCCACCATATATTCTGGAAAACGAAAAAAATACGTTAGATAAAGAGGTAAAAGATTTTGAGCCAAATTCGGCTTTATTTTGTGAATCTATCGAATCAATGTATGGCGCGATTAAGAGTTTTGCTGAGAAATACTTACTAATACATGGAATGTTGTATTTAGAACTGCATGAAGACCACGCACAGGAAGTACAGTCTTTATTTTCTATACCATACTGGGATTCTTCAATACTAATGGATTATGATGGAAAGGAGCGTTTTTTGCTCTCAAAAAAAATCAAATAAAAAAGTATTCTAATTTTGAAATGTGGAAAAGGTTTTATCGTTAAAAATGTGGAAAACTTGTGGAAAAAAAACCTGTTCTTTTTTTATGCTCAACCTAAATCGCCCATTTGTATGTTATGAGAATGTTATGATGAGTCAAGTTAAAATTTTGTTTTCGCTTAAAAATTTATTAATCAATTGAGTGTCAAGGGTTTATAAAATTTTTATCAGTGTGGATAACTTTTTTAAAAGCCAGTAACTCTGGTTTGACAAGTCGCAGATAATTCGTCATTTTCAAATCAGCTTTAGGTCAAAAATTTCTTTTTTGGCTGTGGATAACTGAATTTAGATATTGAAATAAAAACCATTTCCGGGAGGATAAGAGAACATTGCAAATGGTATCGGCTGAGGCGGCTTGGGATAAATGCCTGGATATTATTAAGGACAACATTAGCTACCAGAAATATAAATCTTGGTTTGAGCCGATTAAACCTGTTAGCCTGATTGAAAACACCCTTACTATTCAAGTGCCAAGTCAATTTTGGTACGAATGGTTAGAGGAGCACTATTACAATATGCTTCGTTCAACGCTTGCTAAAATTTTGGGACCAGAAGGAAAGCTTGAGTACTCTATAGTAATGGAAAAGTCTGAGCAATTTGAAAACAATCGTTCCGTACGTTTGCCTCAGCGTCCAATGCCACCGGTTCAGCCACAACATATACAAGGTTACCCTGAAAGCTACCCAGAAAGAATTGAGAATCCATTTGTAATTCCCGGGATAAGAAAAACTAAGATCGACTCCAATCTTAATAGTTCGTATGTATTTGAGCGCTACATAGAAGGAGATTGTAATCGATTAGCTCGCTCAGCAGCAATGGCAATTGCAGATAATCCTGGTAATAATTCATTCAATCCATTTTTTACATATGGTCCAACCGGTCTTGGTAAAACTCACTTAATCCAAAGTATTGGAAACCGAGTTAAGCAAAAGTTCGGGGATGAAAAGTCAGTTCTTTATATCTCATCAGAAGCTTTTACCAACGAATTTGTTCACGCGATCAGAAATAACAGAGCAAGTGAGTTCTCTATGTTCTATCGTAATATTGATGTGTTGATAGTAGACGATATCCAGTTTTTTAGCGGAAAAGAAAAGACACAAGAAGAATTCTTCCATATTTTTAATGCGCTTCATCAAGATGGAAAACAAATTATTTTGAGCAGCGACCGTGCCCCCAAAGATGTACCAGATATTCAGGAACGTTTAATCTCAAGATTTGGATGGGGACTTAGTGCTGATCTTCAAATGCCTGAGTACGAAACCAGATATGCTATCTTAGAACGTAAGGCAAGCGATAACGGAATCGAGATTGACCCTGATATTATTGAGTTTGTAGCCCATAATTTTAAATCGAATGTTCGTGATTTGGAAGGGGCAATTATTAAGCTTCTAGCTCATGCATCGCTTCAGAATATAGATGATATCGACTTAGCCATGGCTAAGCGTGTTCTAAAAGATATGGTGAAAGAATCTCATACTCAGATTTCTATCGAATCAATTCAAAACTATGTATGTGACTATTTTGGAATTGATACTAATAAAGTGCGTGAGAAAACCCGCAAACAGGAAATTGTAGAAGCTCGTCAAATTGCAATGTATCTTTCAAAACGCTTTACAAAATCTAGCTTAAAAACCATTGGATTACATTTTGGTGGAAGGGATCATTCAACAGTAATACATGCTATCTCTACAGTTGAAGAACGAATTACTACAAGCCCAAAGCACAAACGAATTCTGGAAGAACTTCATCAGCGTATCGAAGTAGCCAGTCTGTAATTATGGACAAGCTGGTTCTTAAAGGACTCAAGTTCCACGGACAGCATGGCTATTTTGAGCATGAGCGCATCGAAGGCAATGACTTTGAAGTAGATGTTATTTTTCAATCAAGGTTTGAAGAAGCTGGTAAAACGGATGACCTTGCTAACACAATCGATTATTCTAAAGCTCAGGAAATTATCGCTTCGGTAATGCAGGGCGAATCAAAGAAACTCATTGAAACGCTCACATTTCTAATCGGTCAAAAACTGTATTCTTATTTTGCTGATGTTGAACGGATTGAAGTATCTGTTCGAAAACTCAATCCCCCAATGCCCGGGCAAACAGAATACTCAGAAATTACCATGTCATGGCCACGGTAATTATTGCGCTTGGTTCCAATCTTGATAAGCCACTTAAGCAGCTGCGAATCGCAAAAATTTTTTTAGAATCGATTTCATTAACACCCGTTTCTGCCTCTCCGATTTATTCATCTGAGCCAGTAGGTCCTTCAAAGAATGATTTTTTGAATGCTGTTATCTCTATTAATTCAGAAAAAAAGCCTCAAGAAGTTTTTGAGTTACTAAAAGCTCAGGAAAAAAAACAAGGTCGGCCATCTCGTTACCCAAAATGGACGGCTCGAACCATAGATTTAGATATTATTGCATTCGATAACTTGGTGCTTCACACAGATACTCTTATCATTCCTCATAGCGAATACACTCAACGATTGTTCGTTCTTTTGCCTTTAAAAGATGTTTTTCCTGATTGGGAAGATCAGAACACTGCTCAGCCTATTGAGGAGTTGATCAAAAAGGCGCCAACTATGAGGATTTCGAAGACACAACTGAACTGGTAACATGTCCAATCAATTAGATTTTATTGCAGTAGAGGGAGTAATAGGTGCCGGTAAGACCTCACTTGCTAGATTATTGGCGGAAAGGAGACAAGCCCGGTTAGTACTGGAAGAATTTGAAGATAATCCCTTCTTACCGAAGTTTTACGAAGATCGTGAACGATACGCTTTTCAAACACAACTGGCATTTTTGGCAAGCCGTTTTAAACAGCAGCAAAATATGATGGCTCAAGATTTGTTTCATCAGCTAACCATTTCGGATTATATTTTTGAAAAAGATCGCATATTTGCCCGATTGAATCTTGAAGAAGATGAGCTTGCATTATATGATTCAATTTTTAACATAATGACAGGAATTGCTGCCCAACCAAACTTGATTGTGTTTATTCAGGCTTCGGTAGATAGACTGATGGAGAACATAATTAAAAGAGGTCGGGAATATGAGCAACATATCACTCGCGACTACTTGCAGGATTTGAACAACGCTTATAATCACTTTTTCTACCATTTCAACAAAACACCTGTTATTTTTATAAACACCACAGAAATTGATTTTGTGAACAATCCGGATCATTTGGCGTACATCGAAGAGCAAATTTTTGAACGTCCAATTCATTCCAATACACATATTCATATTGCTCCGTAGTTATGATATTTAAATTCCTATTTTTTATGGCGCTTTTTTTCGTTCTGATGAGATATATAGGACGAATGTTCTTACCTTCGGGTAGTCGGAATCAGCAGTTTAATCCATTCCAGCGAGGAACTCCAAAGGGCAAAAATAAATTCGATCAAATCGAAGAAGCTGAATACGAAGACTTATCAGATAAAAATAAATAGATACATGAATTTTGAAGAGAAATTAAACCGTGGTTTTGAATTATTACAAGACAAAGACATTGACCACAGTTTAGACATAGCTAGAGAACTGCAAAAGGAAAACCCTGAAGCTCACGAAGCTTTTTATTTAGAAGCACTGATTATGCAACAACTCAGTCAATACGATATGAGTTTTGCCTCTATCTCGAAGGCAATGGAGATTGTTGATGACAATGCTGCTTATTTTAATTTGAGAGGAAATCTTCACCTTCAAAAAGAAAAACTTAAAGAAGCCGAGGCTGATTTTGACAAAGCGATTGAGATTTCTGATTCTCCGGCGGCTCACCGTAGTAAAGTTATGCTCATGCTCATGACCGATCGTGGACCGGAAGCTATTCCATATTTAATTGGTAGAATCAAAGCCAGTCCGCTAGATGCAGAAAACTGGATTTTGATGGGTGATATGATCAAGAGAGGCGGACAAGTAGATAAAGCTCGCACCTATTACGAGCAGGCTCTCAAAATTGATCCTGACAACGAATACGCCCAAAGACAGCTCGAAGAATAATTTTACATTTCCAGTAAACTATTTTAAATATTAGTTCGTCTTACATCCAAAGTTGAACGCTTGGTCGCAAACTCAACATTGAAATCATGAAACGAAATATCAAATTATTCACCACGCTACTGGTAATCACCTTTGTAGCAGTACCTGTATTTTCTCAGCCCAGACCCGGAGAAAGAGATAGGAATCCAAATCAAGGAAGAGAAATGCTAAGAGAATTACCCCCAGAGGTAGTATCAGAAGCTCATCTTGCTGTTTTTGATGAGTATCTGGATTTAAGTGAATCTCAGGAAAACCAAATCAAAGCAGTTGATGAAAAGTTTGCTCTGAAAGGCAAAGAATTACGAGAGGAAAAAATTGATCGCAGAAAAAAAATGGTGTTCGCTAAAGAATTAAGAGAAGATCACCAAAAAGCGATTCATGAAATTCTTACCAAAGAGCAATACTCCATTTATTTAGATAAGAAAGAAGCCATACAATACGACATTCGCCAACGCCTGAAAGACCACCCCAAAGGTGATAATTAGAAGCGTTAAACCCTGCCCTAAAAGAGCAGGGTTTTTTAATTGTGCGTTGAATTTTAAAAGATAAAAGAGCTATCTTTGCAGCCCTTGTTGCTCACGTGGCGGAATTGGTAGACGCGCACGCTTGAGGGGCGTGTGGGAGAAATCCCGTGATGGTTCGACTCCATTCGTGAGCACAATTTTAAAGCTTGTTTCAAATTTGAAACGAGCTTTTTTTGTTAAAAAAGAAGAATAATCCAAAAAAGTTAAAAATAGGAATTTTGCTTCTAATAGATGGAATCAAAAATTAACCACTATATTGATTCATGATCTTCTCTAAACGGTCTTTATACCCTCTGCTTAATTTAAGATCAGTGCCATCCTTCATAGTTATTATGTACTCTCCGTGGAAAAAGGATTCTATGGATTCGATCGCATCGATATTTACCATATTGGATTTATGAATACGTATGTGCAGATTAGGGTTTAATAGCCCTTCCAACTCTTTCATAGAATAACCTGAGACTACTGTTTTTGATTCTAGATGAAGTTTGGTGATAGATCCTTCGCTTTCAACCCAAAGAATATCTTCAATAGGAATAAATAAGATTTTCCCTCTACTCTTTATCGAGATTTTTTTTAGATATCGACTGTTATGAAGTTTTAAAATTGTTTTTTCAATTTCTTCTAAAGTTAACACCGAATTCGAATTGAATTTCTTCTTTACTTTAGTCAACATTTTTTTAAAACGTTCTTTACTAAACGGTTTAAGAATATAATCTATAGCATCTTCATCAAAAGCCTGTATTGCATAATCTTGATATGCCGTAATAAATACAATTTTTGGAATAGGTTCAGAGAGATATTTAATCATATCCATACCCGATAATTCTGGCATCTCAATATCCAGCAATACAAGATCTGGTTTTAATTCATTGATACTTTGGAGTGCTGCTTTACCATTTCCCGCTTCACCAATAATGGTAAAGTCTGGTGTATCCTCAAGGTAAATCCGCATTGTATTTCTTGCAAGTGGCTCGTCATCAACTAATAGCACTTTTATTTGTTTTTGATCAGGCATCAATCTGTTTTGAAGTGGTATTAATAATTGGGAAATGAAGTATAGATATCACTCCATTTCTCTCGGGTATATTTAGCACCTCAAGGAGATAATTCTGATTGTATAATTTTTGTAGTCTTTTTTTTATGTTAGACAATCCTATGCCCTCCTTTATTTCCGTATGTTCCATCAATGGACCTTCATTAAAAAGCTCAATTCGTAACATTCCTTCCGAAATTTTAATATCGAGTTCAATAAGACTTGCATTGCTTTTTTTTGTGATCCCATATTTAACTGCATTCTCTATCAGCGGTTGAAGAATTAGATTAGGTACTTTTTCATTTAAGCACCCCTTGTCAATTTTTTTATGGATCTCAAGACGGTCTTTGAATCGTATTGACTCTATATCAATATATAGATCAAAGAATTCCAATTCCTTTTCTAAAGTAACCAACTGATGCTCTTCATAATCTAGTGTCCTTCGTAAAAAATCCCCCAACTTAGTCGTCACACTTATTGAAGAACTACTTTCTCCTATTAATGTTAGAGATGAAATCGTATTTAAGGTTTTGAATAAAAAGTGAGGATTAAGTTTAAGTTTGAATGCGTGAAGTTGTGCTTCGGTAAGTTGATTTTTAAGTTGATCATTCTTTAGTTTTTCCAAAACCAATTTCAATTGATTGTTTTTACGCAGTGTATAGGATCGAACAATCACAATGATCATTAACACCAACAGATATATTACCAGATCGTTACTGAATCTCGAAAAAAGGTAAGGAGAGTATTGTTCTAGAGTGGCTGTGTTCAAATCCAAGTAACCATAGACTGAGAACATATAAAACAGTGTAAGATTACTAAGTATCATTAATAAAAAGAATCCAAAAATCAGATAATAGAAGATAGGTTTTTTCCAGTTTTCAAGGTCAAAAGGATATTTGTTCACAATAAATAAAATAGACGGGCTAGCAAGCATCCATAAAAACCAGATGGGTAGTTGAGCCATAAATAAATCGATCCAACTAGGATCTAATCCATTTTTGAGACTATTCGAATATAGCTGACTACTAATCATGACTGCCATAAAAGTCCAGAAAATGGCTAGTATACCCCAGTGATATAGCTTAAAGTTTTTATAGGTACTGAATAAGCTCATAAAATATTTTTAGTTGTTCGAATCTACTTTAATCCTTCAAAAAATAGAATACCCGTTTAATAAGGAGACCATAATTGTATGTAAAGTGGCTCAATTCTCGTATAAAGAGGATTATTAGAGTCATTACTCCTTTAATCCGCTTCTCAAAAAAAATAGGCCCATTCATAAATTAGATATTCGAACTCTTCCGTTATCGCTTTACTCTCGGGTAAACCTAAATCATTTATAACTATGTCTCAAAAAATATTAATAAGTATTTCTGTTTTCTTATTGACAATTTGTTTTTCAACTAATTTGAATGCACAGGCTATTACACCTCAAGAGGTACTTAAGGCTTGGGATAAAATGGCAACTATGGTAGTTGAATCTGCTAAATTGATGCCTTCAGAGTATTTTCAGTTTACACCAGGTGAACCACTTCGTAATTTTGCGGATCAACTCAATCATACCACCGCTTCAAATATTGGATTTGCAAGTTCAGTAAAAGCTGGAGCTCCTAATTTTCAAATACCAGATCGGAATAATCCTCCACAATCAAAAAATGAGGTGATCAATTTTTTGGAAACTTCATTTCAGTACTATAGAAGTGGACTTGAAACATTAACTCAAGAAGACCTTGAAGATAAGGTTCCATGGGGTCGGGTTGGGAATCAACGAGAAATTAGCCGACTACAAGCAATTCTTATTGTAACAAGTCATTTACAAAGAGAGCATGGAAAGACTATGATGTATTTACGTGCAAAAGGGATTAAGCCTGCACCTGCCGGAAGTTGGTAACAAATAACTCAATCGTAAAAATTAATTATTGCTCATGAAAAATTTATTAAACCTCGTACTAGTAACGTTAACTCTTAGCGCATGCGCAGGTTCACAAACTCCTCCACCTACAGAGCCAGCATTTCAAAGGGTAGTTCCTGGCGATGGTTCATTAATCCCTGAAAGAATTAAAGCTCACAGAGTAACATATGAGAAACCTGGTAGCTCAATGCTTTACGTAATGGAAAATTCAGAAAAAGATGGAGTCGAAATTTTTGAGTTAGACATATATTTTGGAGCAGATGAAAGTCGTACACCCGATCGGATTTTAATTGACAAAGAAACTCTTGGATATGCCGGAAGAATATTAAAATTTGATGCCTATTCAATCGAAGTAGAGTTTAAAGATGGCGTTTTCCAAGGTGATTTAACCCCGACTGCTGATTCAGATTATAATCCAGTAGTGTATAACAAAGAGTATCTCCATAACGCTTTTGAGCCTGCAGTAATCAATTATTTTATTACGGCATTGCCCTTAAAAGAAGGTTATAAAGCTTCTATTCCTGTATTCGACCTTAACAATGGCTCCCAAATGTTTTGGTCAAACATTGAAGTACTAGGTAGAGAAAATATTAAGGTTGGGAATAAAACTTATGATACTTGGAAAGTTCTTTCAAAAGGTATAAGAGAGAAAACTGTTTGGGTAAGCGAAGACCACCCTTATGCAATCCAGTTTAAAACTAAAGGAGCTGGACCAGGAACATGGAAAATGGTAGCCGAATAAGAAATCTCTTTGGTTATTGATTATCTAAATGAACACTAGGCTTTCAAATTCTAGATATTTTTTTTAAAACTGTTGTTAATATTTTTTTATATGAAATACATTTTATTTGCTTTTTTATTTGTTTCAACTTCTGTTTCAGCACAAACGTATATCAGTATAGCTGATATACTTTCTACAAATGAATTAACCGAAGTAGAAGGAGCTATAAAATTATACTTCAAATGGGATAATGATGAAGAACCAAAAGAAGCAGTTCGAATTCTTGAAAACATGCATAACAAAAACCAAAACAATTGGGTTGCTCCCTTTTGGGCAGCATACATTTCTAGCCAGATAGGAAATTCATTAGAGGGAGAGATTAGGTATTTAGAAAGTGCCCAAATATATCTTGATAATTCATTCAAATCGTTAGGAGATGATGGAGACAATTACATTTTATCCAATTTAAAAGGGCTACAGGCTTTAATCTATAGATTGAAATCATTTAGAAAGGAATACGTTGCTGAAC
>CAYGNU010000019.1:0-20104 GCA_964351175.1 uncultured Roseivirgaceae bacterium
TTGCAGTTCCTGAAGAAGTGAACCTAAAAGAACCTAAAGATTTTGTGATAATAGGTCATCCTACTAAAAACGTAGATGGACCTAAAATAGTAAAAGGCGAATCATTATTCGGCCTTGACTATAAGAAAGAAGGAATGCTCATTGCCATGATTGTGCATCCTGAAGGCTTTGGAATGAAATTAAAATCCTTAGATGCTGAAGAAGCTAAGGCCATGCCCGGCATAAAAGATGTATTTTCATTTACATCTTATCCAGAAGGCGCTGAAAAACAATGGTCTGATGTTAACGCCTTCCCTGAATTAGTAGCTGTTGTAGGCAATTCTACTTGGGAAGTAATGAAAGCAAAAAAAGCTTTAAAAATAGAGTGGGAATACACTGAAGGAAAAGGCGAAAGCACTTCGAATTATGTAGAAGCGTTATCTGCTCTAATGAATAAAGATGCAGCTGAACCAACCAGAAAGGATGGTGATCCTGATGCGGCTTTTAAAAATGCTGCAAAGACATTGGAGCGTGAATATAGCGCGCCATTCCTTGCACACAATACTATGGAGCCCATGAACTTCTTTGCTCATGTTACTGCCGATAAAGCAGAGTTGGCTGGACCAATCCAGACGCCAGAATACTTGAGTAAAACCGTTTCGCAAGTTTTAGGAATGCCTGAAGAGAAAATCTCCGTGATGATGACCCGTATGGGCGGTGGTTTTGGCAGAAGACTTTATGGAAATTTCGGGGTTGAAGCCACCATGATTTCTAAGAAAATGGGCACACCGATTAAATTAGTGTATAGCAGAGAGGATGATATGACCCAAGGAACTTATCGACCTGCTTATAAAGTGAAGTATTCAGCAGCATTTAATGAAAATAACGAATTAACTGCTATCAAAGTAAAAGGTGCTGGTGTTGATGGAAGTCCTGTTTTTGAAAATAGATTTCCAGCTGGAGCTATTGATCATTATCAAGCAGAGAATCATAATTTAGAATCTGCTATCTCTACTGGTGCGTGGAGAGCACCAAGGTCCAACTTTATTGCTTTTGCAGAACAGTCGTTTCTGGATGAAGTGGCAGAAACACTAGGTAAAGATCCGATTGACTTTAGGTTAGAACTCTTCGAAAGAGCAAAATCTAATCCTGTAGGAGAAAACAACGACTATGATGCGGAGCGTTATGCTGGCGTATTAAAATTAGTTAAAGAAAAGTCCAACTGGGGTACAGAAGTACCTGGAGTTACCAGAGGTGTTTCTGCTTATTATTGCCACAATTCATATGTGGCTCAGGTCATTGACGTTATGATGAAGGATGGTAAACCAAGGGTTAAGAAGGTCTATTGTGCCATTGATTGTGGTATAGTAGTTAACCCTGAAGGAGCGCTCAATCAGGTTGAGGGTGGAATTATTGATGGTATTGGCCATGCTATGTATAGTGCTATGACATTTACAGATGGTGTTCCTGATCAAAATAATTTTAATAATTATAAGCTGATTAGACATAATGAAGCGCCACTGGAAATAGAAACACACTTCGTGCAAAACGGCATTGATCCTACTGGCTTAGGTGAGCCAAGCTTACCTCCTATTGCAGCGGCACTGGGTAATGCTATTTATAAGGCTACTGGCAAGAGATTAGAAGGTCAACCTTTTACTGATTATTTAGGTGAAGCCATTGAATTAGGATAATTTAACTAATCGAAATACAAAAAAGGCTAGAGTACTTAGTACTCTAGCCTTTTTTTTTAGTCTAAGACCAAGGAACATGAGTTTTTATGCATCAGAACACTGACTGGGTTATCAATTCATCGCCAATGCCACATCACCTTTTAAATACTCATTGATAGTTGATCTTATCTTTTCTTTTGATACTGCACTGTTATAATTTCCTTCAAGCACCTCATCCTCAAGAGCAAATAGCTTCATGAAAAGTACTTTATCATCAACCATTTTCTCAATCTGCACTGTTTTTTTCTGAGCAAAGAGTTCATCCCAAACAGCACGTACATCATCCCAATAAGCGTGCTTTTCCTGCCACCATTGTTTAGCTGCTTGACATTTACTTGCATCTGTTTTAGCATAGGTGTTTACTCCTTTTTCACTAGCTAGTACAGTATCGTCTGAATCACGAATCACTTTATCGTTATCTTGCTCGTGTACCCAACCGTCCGCTGTAATCTCCTGACGATTTCTCCTTACCATTACGTTATAGTCACTTCTTTTACTAAACTCTCTTCTTGGTAAAGGGGCATCAGCTGTATTTTCCCAATAGCTGCGACCATCCACATGAACCCACGTAGAAGAACCCTCATAACGAGGGCCATCATCTACCTGATAGACCTTTTGTGTCCACTGACCTTTTACAGCTTCTGGATTCTTGCTCTCATATTTCCAAGTATTGTCTTTATAGAAAGTATGAAAGTCAGTGTTTTCATAAATCCAGTCCTGCCGCCAGTGTTTTATAATCATACTGTCGCTGATCACTAGTAAGTGTTGTAACACAATTTTATCTTTACCTTCTTCTACTACAAAAACATACTCTAGTGCACCAGAGCGATAATTATCGTGGAATTTATAGTCTTTATTTTCAGCAAATGTTTCCGCAAAATTAAAGGTCACATCATAACAGCCACACATGGCTTTGATGGCATCAATATCTTGCTTTTTCCTCTTTTGTGCTTGCACAGTTCCCAAAGCAAGGCAGCACATAATTATTAGTAAAGTTCTCATTAGTAAATAGTTTTAAAATTTAAGAATACACGTTTGAGTTTTGGATAATACCAGCCGATAATAGTAAAATTGGCCAGCAGGTAGAGTAAGGTCATGAACAATTCTATGGTGTCATCTGGCTCTAGAAAGAGATGAAATAGTACTATATTAACTGTAACAGGAAGTACAATCACTGCTCCTAATAGGGAGAGATACTGACTAACTAGTAAAATACCCCCAATCAACTCAACAAGCCCAAGCAGTTGCCAGAAGTAATTGGTTTGCTTCAATCCTCCGATATAAGCTTTGATTTTTACTACATGAGGAGGCAATTCTACTGATGTCTCTGTTTGTGGACGTGGTGGCTTAGGTATGAACTTTTGTACACCTCCGTAAATGAATAGGCCACCCAGACCAATTCTTAATATCACTATGCCAATCTTAAAAGCATTCATAACTAATTCAGTATTTCGTAAATAAAAGATATTTCACCACGTACATCCCCAGCTCCATACATACTTGTGAATTTCAATTTGTATATATTTTGCTCACCATCACGAAGAATGTAAAACCTGTCTTCTAAAATTGATGGTGGTGTTCCGGGTCCGCCTCCTTGTCTCCATGAACTACCTATAGAATTAATTTCAGAATCGAACTCAAGGCCATTTAAATCAGCAGTAGTAAAGGCCTCATAACTATTGTCAGAAGTCAGAACCATAATCACAGAAACATCAGAACGATTGGTAGTTATGTAATCTTTAAATCCATAAGGAATGTCTACACCAGGGCCACCCAGATTTAAAATCTCAGTATAAGTACCATAGATAAAATCCCATTTATCATTTTCTGGAGTTGCTTCCACTATACCAAAGTCAAGGTCAACTGTTACTACTTCAAAAGAAGGATCTTTAGATATAGTTAATGTTTCAAAGTTAGCAGCTTCAATATCTGCATGCTGTAAAACATAATTATCTCCATCCCTTAATACACGCACTTTTTTCCAATTGCCTTTATCTCTCTTTAAAATAAAGACCTTATTGTCTATATCTGAAGAAGAAATTTCACCAAAAGCCGTTGTTTCCAAATTTCCGTCAGGTGTATCAATCCATGCTACAGAACCAATTGCAGGGTCAAAGTTTGGAGGAGGAATTGTCATTACACCAAAAAAACCAATGGTATCAGTAGCAGTTACTTCAGTTAGATTATTTTTATCTAGAGGTCTTGCCATTATGGATGTACTTGCATTGAGCGTTACATAAAAACCATCTCCTGAATGAAAACCAAGATCATAATTATCAACTTCGACTATATCAGTAGATGCCTTGCTAAGATCTATATAAGCTCGTAAGTCGAACAGTTCGTTGACTTTAGCACTGAGTGATGCCCCTTGAGAAATGAAATTCTCGTCAAAGTTTACATTTAATTGATTGTCGCTGCCCGTGGTGTAGACAGCACCATCATCTTCAGTAATAGTAATTATCAGAACTGCCTCTTGAGTTAACACTGATGCTGCACCAGCTAAAATGGTGAAACTGACGCTTTGATCTCCATTACTAAAAGGAAGTAAAATAGTGTCATCGATTGGTGCAACTGAGGTATAAAAGTCGGCAGACTCACCATAAGTCAATGTACCAAGGTCTATACTAAGGCTAATAATACCTTCAACTGTTGCTGGTCTTGAAAAGGTAAGGGTTACTTCAGCTTTGGTGCTTGTAGGTGATATACCAAGTTCGGTACTATTAAAGTTCACAGTGAAGGAAGACAACGTGTCGTCATCATCCGAGCAGCCTGAGAACAGGAACAGTCCCATCAAGCATATAGCAGTAAAAAATTTGCTTTTAAGTGTATTCATATTAGTTGTTTGATTTAAATAAATAATTGAGTCGTACAAAAAAACTGGTGCCATAACCAACAGAAGTGGATCCTGTAGCTCCAGAATGAGCTCCAGCAGCGTTGATGTTATTATCTACAGCAGTTACATTAAAAATATTCCTGACTCCCAAAGTCAGGTTGATTGACTTTTTGATGGTCTGATTTACTGTAAGGTCCATCAAATGAAATCCATCGATTCCTTGTAGCTCAGGAGTAAATTCTCCATTGTTATTGGCATCAACCAAACGGTAATCACGCAAAGGGCCATTGTATTTATAGAATGTTGAAAATGTAGTGTTCGTGGCTTTAAGCCTATAGGAAAGATTAGTGTTAAACTCCCAGTTAAAGACAAATCCAGGTACATCTATTGCATTATCCAATCTCTGGTACCGACCAATGTATGCACCACCTGAACCAATTTTCCATCTACGCTGCTGCCATGTGATATTTAGTGAGCTTCCTGTGGATTTAAATTCATCTAAATTGAGATAGGTTGTAGCCCCGTTGCTCTCTTGTGGAGTAAAAAAGGTAATCTGATCTTTGATATAGTTATAAAATATAGACACTGAGGATTTTAAATTCAGTTTGTCAAATGACCGTGTAAGATCAGCATTGATATTGTGAGAATATTCAGGGGTAAGCTTAGGATTACCAACTATGTTGTGGTTAGTGTCAATAAATTCATGATATAATTCTCGCAACGAAGGCACACGAAAGCCTCTTCCATATCCAATGCGTAGTTGAGTATGTTTTCTAATGTCGTATTTGAAGTTTAGAGAAGGTGATGGTTCTGTTGAATACAGACTGTTATATCCATATCTCACACCTGGCCTAACGGCAAGTTTATCGCCTAGTTTGATTTCAGCAGAAGCAAACAAGGCGATGTCTTTTGATGTTTTATCACCAGTGCTCAATGTAGAGCCGCCCCCTTGATCAAAAGAGGCATCAGCTCCTATTTGCAAACTTCCTCGTTTCAAATCACTGATACTTCCAGTGCTTCTAAAAAATAGGGTTTTGTAATAAGTATCTTGAATTTCCCTTCGATTAGTTTCAAGGTCGCTTTCTAAATAAGTAGTATAACCCTCTGTAGCTCTTTCGTAATCACTATATGAGATAACTGAATTGATCAGCCAATTATTAGCATTCAATTCCGCCTGTAATTGGTGCATCAGACGCTGGCTCAAGAAATCCTGATCACTTGATGAGGGCTCAGTATTGGGGTTCAGATCATTGATACTTCCAAGGTTCTCAATCTTTTCATTTAGATAGTCCAGACGATAATGCAGTGAGAAGTTATCAGTGCTATAGCGTATCAAGCCATTGGCAAAGTACTGTGTTTTGGGATACCACTGTCTATCTCTACTAGTGTATATACTACGATCTCCTATCCAACCGCCAAACTTGTTGATTCTGCCTTCTACTTGCCCAAAAATCCTTTCTGTAACATTCCCTCCTACAGTCATACTAGCATTATGAACTCCCTCGTCAAAGAGTGAATAATTATGCTCTACAGTCTCTTCCTGTAACATCAGGTTCACAGCCAGCCTTTCATTACCGCCTTTTTTTGTAATAATGTTAATTATTCCTGCTAAGGCATCAGCACCAAAATTAACAGCCATTGGACCCTCCACTATCTCAATTCGTTCTATAGTGTTGACATTTACTTGATTGATATCTATTTCATTGGCCACCCCGCTCCGACCTACCATGGGTACACCATCTATCAATACTTTTACATTCTGTCCAGATACTCCCTGAATACTAAGACCAGAGGCACCTAAGGCATTGTCACGGTCAAAGCGAATGTTCAACTCGTTGGCCAGCACGTCTTGCAGTGTACTTGCTCCCTGGTTGGCCAATCGTTCAGCATTGATAGTGCGAACTTTATAAACAGAGTTTTTTGCAGATTGTGCAGAATACTGTCCAGTTACTACTACTTCTTCCAAGGCCAAAGTTGTAGGGGTCATAGTCAGGCGCAGAGAGGGTGATTTTAATGTATACTGGATAGGTTGGTAGCTTATATGAGCAGCCTTAATCAATACTGGTGGAGTAAAATCACATTGGGCTGCACCAGTTTCGTCACTGACAGCTACAAATTGCTGATTGCTACTATTTGAAAAGACAATCTGAACACCCTCAATAGCTTGCTGGGTTGAGCCATCAATTACCTTAACACTCACCTGAGCGTGAAGCGAAATAGAGAATAACAGAAATATTAGTGTTCCTTTCATTTCATTATTTAGATTAATTCTAAACAATGCAAATCTAGTGGAGCTCCTTACGTCAGTCAATCGCTAGGCCTAGTGAAATTAAATCACTAGAAGTAGTGATATTCTAATTTGTCAATCCGATTCTAAGTGCAAAAGCTACTAATTGGGCAGGTGATTTGAATTTCAGGTTTCTTATCAGGGTCTTTCTATGATAATTCAATGTATTGATACTAATGTTTAGTTCATTGGAAATTTTGGCAGTGGTTAACCCTTTTGAGATTAATACAAGCACCTCCTTCTCCCTTTCTGTAAGTAAACCTAAGTGTTGGTCTTTTTCATTTGATGCAGGTGCTGTTATTAAATCAATGATCTTGTTACAATAAAACTTGCCTCCATTTAATATTGTGTCCAATGCCATGCTAATCTCTTCTGGACTACAGTCTTTTGTTAAGTACCCGCTTACACCATTTGAGATCATCTCACGGATTCTGTTTGCGTTATTATCCGCTGAGATAATCAGGTAATTGACATCTTCTGATGAATAAGATACCTGTGTGAGACTGGGCTCTATTACTTTAGAATAAGCACTCAAATAATCTGTAATTATAATATCGTAACCCATTCTGGTAGCTTGTTCTGGCAATTTATCCTTAACAGTCACATGCCAGTTATCAAGATTATTCAGGTGATTCATTATACCCTGTCGTGTTAGGTATTGAGGGTCAACAATGAGAATGGATTTTTTCAACTATATTTATTTAGACTAAATATAAACAAAGGTAAGGATGAAATCTAAATGCTGCAACCTGTCAATTAAAATAAGTTGAGATATACTAATGAAAGTTACCTAATAAACATGCTTACATTTACCATTTATCAGTAGAACGACTTAATTACAGTCTCTTTATTACTATATTGATCCATTTGAATATGTAGTTGTACTCACCTCCTTAATCATTGGCCTTGGATTGCCCAAATACTAACTGGAATCGCAGATGTATTATCTAATTTAAAAAAAACAAAGACCTACATTCCACACACCTTATATACTTTAGGAATATTCCTTTTGTTAGTACAAGAGTGGTGGATCAATTATCAATATGCAACGGAAATAACGAGCTGGAATTTAAAGATAATTTTAGCGATAATTGCTTATCCTATCTTATTGTTCATAATGGCACGAATGATATTTCCAACCGTGTCTTAGAGGTACGAAACAGATTTGAAAAAGTATTATTTCGATCAATGGCGATATCTATTTTGCGTAGGTATAGGTACCGTGATCGTCAGTATTACTCAAAACATTGTAATTTCTGATTTAAGCATTCTTTCTCAATGGCCACAGTTTTTGTACGGGGTGGTTTATCTAATATTTGTTATTCTTAATATACAAAAGCCACAAGTTCATCTAGCTTTTCAAATCGTCACCTTCGCTATTATACTTGGTTTGATTATCATGAATGGCAATGAACTTATGGCCTACATGTAATTTAGATTTCATTAATTATTTCTGACAACGGTTTTCTGACTTGAGCGGCAAATTCGCGTTCTTTCAAATCATCAGGCACTTTATTAGGCTCTTCTCTATAACCTATAGCCGCCACACAAATAGATTCAAAGTCATCATCATTTATTAATTCTGATTGCGCCCTATTCCTGTCATACCCACCCATTTGATGGACATTAAGATCCAAGTCAGTTGCCTGTAATGTCAAACTACTCATGGCCTGTCCAGTATCATACCAATAATGCACATTTGGCTTACCGTTTTGCGTGAAGGTCTTTTTGGCATATACTAGAACTAGTACAGGAGCTGTTTTGGCCCAGTCTTGATTAAACTCTACAAGCAGGTCAAAGATTCTATCATATGTCTTATCGCCTTTTACACCAACTAAAAAACGCCATGGCTGTTCATTAAAGCAACTGGCCGACCATCTGGCCGCTTCAAATAATGACAATAGCTCGTCTTTCTCAATTGGTTTGTCAGCATATATTCTTCCACTCCATCTTTTTTCAAGATTTTCTTCTAGCGGGTATTGATTATCCATTTTTGGCTTCATTACTTCTTGTTTATTGCTTCATATAACTCTTGTAATAGCAAACCACTGCCACCACCATAATGTTCTATGAGCTTTGTATGTAAATTATTATTTAAAATTATTCTCCTTATTAATTCAATATCCTCGTCAGCGATGCCTCCTGCTATTAAAATAATATCATAATCAGCTATGGTTTCAGTTAAGTCAGCGTTTAATGCGCTAAACCCAAAGGCTTTAAATTCTTCATTTTGATTAACCAGCCGAACTAACAGTTCAGCTAGCATTTTAGCAACAATAGCAACCTTGTAAATCATAACTAAGACATTGGCACTTCCATAAGTAATACTCTGGCATCAGAAGTAGCTTTTACACCAAGTTTATCTGTTTCGCTAATACCAAGCCCGTCTCTTTTACCAAGTTTCTGTCCATTGATCTCTACTTCACCATCAAGTACAAAAGCATAAACCCCATTACCTGACTTCTTAATAGTATACTCATCACTAGTACCATTGTCAAATTTTCCAATGTGAAACCATGCATCTTGATGTATCCAAACTCCTTCATCATCCTTATTTGGCGATAGTACCTGATAAAAGGCATTCTTTTTTTCGACATCTCTAATTGAAATCTGATCGTATCTAGGCTCTACATTACGTTCTTTTGGAAAAACCCATATCTGAAGAAATCTTACTTCCTGATCTTCATTCTTGTTAAACTCACTATGAAATATGCCGGTACCAGCACTCATAACCTGAACGTCACCTTCTTTTATCACAGCCTCATTACCCATGCTATCTTTGTGCTTAAGATCTCCAGATAGTGGTATAGATATAATTTCCATATTATCATGTGGGTGTGTTCCAAATCCACGGCCTGGTGCAACTACATCGTCATTCAATACTCTTAGCACCCCAAATTGAACGCGCTCAGGGTTGTAATAATTAGCGAAGCTGAATGTATGATGTGAATCCAACCATCCATGATTAGCATGACCTCTTGTAGCTGCTTTGTGCAATACGGTTTTCATTGTTTTTTCCTCCTTATTTGGTAGGTGATTAAATCCTACCTGATTAAACTGTTCATTTTTGTTACTCTCTGCTTTAAGAATACTGCTTGCAGTTACTGCCGACAGTGTTCCCAATGCTGCTTTTGATAAGAATTTTTTTCTGTCCATATCAATAATCAATGTTTACACATCAAATAACGTTAAAGAAAGCCAAAAGGATATTACAAATATGTCGGGAATGCTTACAAAAATGTAATAATGGTTCTCAGAAGCCCTAAATGGGCATATTTATATTTTTATTTTTGATTATTTCTGAAATGTATAGGTGTGACTCCTGTAAATTTTTTAAAAAAGGTATTGAAATGAAGTGGCTCTTTGAACCCTAGTTCAATAGCTATTTGTTTAGCTGTCATTTTGCTATGGAGAAGCATTCTCTTGGCTTCCAGAATTATCCTATCAACAATGTAATCCTTGGCATTTTGTCCAATTGTTTCTTTCACTACTTCATTTAGATGCTTTGGTGTAATACTCATCTGATCAGCATAGTCATTTACCTTGTGTAAATGGCGAAATTGATCTTCAACTTTATTTCTGAAATCAACTAAAACACATGAAGATGGTGCACTTATATTGTACGGTAAGGTACAGGCCTTATTACAATGAATTAGAAATAATAGCAAAAGAGCGCCCAAGGCTTGAATTCTATGCTCATCCTTTTGCTCAAAAAAAGAGAGCATTTGATTAGAAAGTTGTTCTAATTCAATTTTAGTTTCTTTAACAATAACCAAAGGCGGTGAGTCTCCATAATGCCTAAAGAGATTAATATTGAATAGAAAAGAGGTAGAAATATTGTTTATAATAAGAAAATCTGATGAAAATGATAATGCCCAACCGTGAGGGCGTACAACTGGTGAAAACTGATGAATCTGCCCAGGTGCAATGAAGTACACTTGATCCTTACCTAATTTAAAGGTATTGAAATCGATAATATGATGTCCTTCACCTTCTTTTATCCAAATAATGGTATAAAAATCATGTCTATGAGGCTTACTTGTTTTTCCGTTAGTGGCATCATAATGATCTTCCAGTTTTTCCATTCTAAAGAACCTTTTCGGAAAATCCTCATCCTCAAGATGATATACTTTGATCTTGGGAACCTCGTTAAAATCCATTGAGATTTGTAAAAATTAAGTTAACTTTAAGGGCACGAAATCATTGCAATATCTTGTTATCCACCACCTTGGCAAACTTTGCGCTGATTAAATTTGTAAAATAAATGTTTAAATAATGAAATATCCTATTTTCTTTTTTGGTTTCGTACTTGTTGTTGTTGTGGGTTTTGTATTAATGTTTACAAATTATAGCAATCCAGCTCAACAACTTAATACACTCATGGCTGATGAGCCACTTACAGATTGTTATGATAATACTATGGAGGCTTGGTTTATTGAATTTAACAATACTCAAGATGAAGGTATAACAATGGAAGAGGCAGACAAAAGAGCTGCAGAGAAGGCACTAAATCAATATGATGAGTGCCAAGCTGAAACTAAATAAACCTTCTTTAAAATAGCTTTTGCTCACTCCTTAATTCCTAAGGAGGTAAATTTCTTCGTTTCAAAAATTATAAATAACCTATATGAGAAGTATTACTCTATTATGCTTTCTATTGTTTTCTGCAAGTGTTTATGCTCAAGTTTCAAAGGTTGAAACCAAAATAATTAAGATAATAGACGCTAATGAAACCTCCTCTATTGAACTATTGAAGAAACTGGTAAATATCAATAGTGGTACCATGAATTTCGAAGGAGTTAGAGAAGTTGGTTATGTTTTGGTCGAAGAATTCAAAAAGCTAGGCATGGAGGCTAAAATGGTTCCGGGAGATGACTTTGGAAGAGCTGGACACCTCATTGCTTCTAACAACGGCACTAAGGGGCCTAAGATTATGATGATTGGACATTTGGATACGGTATTCGAACCAACAAGTCCATTTCAAGAATATGAAATGCTTAATGACTCAATCATGCGCGCACCGGGTGTTGCAGATATGAAGGGTGGAGACGTTATTATATTACTAGCTTTAAAAGGACTAAAAGAAGCCGGACTACTTGATAAAATGACCATTGAAGTGGTGATGACCGGTGATGAAGAAAGAAGTGGATCCCCACTAGACCTCTCTAAGAAAGCACTGAAAGAAGCTGCCGAGAGGGCAGATATAGCATTGGGTTTCGAAAACGCAGATGGAAAACCTACAACTATTGTTACCTCCAGAAGAGGATCCTCAGGGTGGGAATTAAAAGTGGAGGGCAATGCCGCCCACTCTTCTCAAATATTTACTGACAAAGTGGGTGTTGGTGCTATCTATGAGGCCTCTAGGATTTTAAATGCATTTTATAAAGAGCTCTCTAGTGAAGAGAACTTAACCTTCAACCCAGGGGTAATTTTGGGAGGAACCGCTGTGGAATATGAAGGTGCTAAAAGTGGTGGTACGGCTTACGGTAAAAATAATGTTGTGGCCAAAGATGTTATTGTAAAAGGTGATATAAGAGCAGTATCGTTAGAACAGCTTGATAAAGCTCAAAAGGTGATGAAAGAAATTGTAAGTAAGGGCTATCCTGGTACAAAAGCAACATTGACATTTAAACCCGGAGGCTATCCTCCCCTTGCTGTTACTGATGGGAATAAGGAACTATTGAAAATATATGATAAGGTGAGCAGAAACCTGGGTTATGGTAAAGTAGTGTCTGTTAATCCAAGAAATGCTGGTGCTGCAGATGTTTCATTTACGGAAGGACTAGTTGATATGGCTGTTGACGGACTCGGTCTTAGTGGCGCAGATGATCATACTGTAAATGAGACGGGTAATCTCAATATGTTATCAGTTCAGGCCAAAAGGGCAGCATTGTTAATGTATAGATTGACAAAATAATAGGTTGAAAATTGGACTATTTTAACATTGCGATATTTTTTTGAGAATAATTTTAGAGAAGACTAACAGTTAATTTAAGAATTAATATATTGCACTAGTTAAGCATAAAATTTGTCTATGTCATCATCATCTGATCGCTTCATGAATAAGGTTGAACTTATTATGGATTCACCAACAGAACGCAACAAATACAAAAATTTAGATACCTTCGAAAAGAAGCTTTCTTTTTTAAGAAGTCACTTCATCATGGATGAAATGTCCTTGAGACTTTTGGAGAGAAAATACCTTCTTTCTGAAAATAGTCGTGAGTATCTGATGAATGTAGTTGAAGATATAGTAACGAGATCTGAGAATTAAAAAAAATATATTTAACGATAATGAAAAAGTCCTGTGAGGTATCTACCCACAGGACTTTTTTATTCACTAGACTGAAGAAATTTTTACTGTTACAAATTTAGCATCTCACCTGAGTACATTAAGCATATTTGTTTTAACAGTTCATTAAATAATTGTTTCAAAAGCCTCAGACCGTTCTACCCAATTGATGAGATAATCTCTGATAGAATTACTACACCTTCTTTCAGATATTTATCATCGACATCGATAGCATCAGGTTTTTGTTGACCTTCTACTTCTATTTTAGTTCCAGAAAGATCATTTCTCGCTGCCTTCCTTTTTTCTGCATCATCAATCTCCTTTTTTCTTGTCTCTTCATTTAAAGAGATTCTGGTTCTTGATATATTCTCCTTTAATTCAGCTGTTTCATCTACAAGCTGTATCAAATCCTTATCAGACGTCAGTCTATTTGTGTAGTCTTGATTAAGAGCAGATATCATCTGTGGAGATATCTGATTTGAAGGCTTAAAATTAGCGCTGTTAATCTGATCCCATGGCAAAGCACTTGGTCTTGAACTTTCACCAAACTCCTCTGCAGTAAATGCCGATGGGAAGTTAACATCAGGGCTTACACCTAAATGCTGAGTACTACTACCAGTAACTCTGTAGAATTTTTGAAGTGTTAATTTCAACTCGCCTGCCTTTTCACCTTCAGGTAGCTTGATATATCTGCCAAGGTCAATTACACTTTGTACGGTACCCTTACCAAATGTAGTTTCTCCTAAAACAACTCCTCGATGATAATCTTGAATAGCACCTGCAAATATCTCTGAGGCTGAAGCGCTAAACCTATTAATTAGAACGGCCAACGGACCAGTATAAGTTACTTCAGGATCTTCATCTTCACCTATTTCAACCTTATTAGAAGAAGTCTTCACTTGTACAACAGGGCCATCTTTAATAAATAAACCTGTAAGATCTATAGCTTCCGAAAGTGAGCCGCCACCGTTGTTTCTAAGGTCAATTAATATACCATCTACATCTTTGGCCTTTAACTCGTTTACAAGTCTCTTAACATCTCTTGTGGTGCTGTTATAATTCGGGTCACCTTTCTGATAGGCTTCAAAATCCATATAAAAACTTGGCAATGTAATAACCCCCACTTCAAAAGAAGATCCATTCCTTGTTATAGGGATTACTTCAGCTTTAGCTTCCATGTCCTCAATCTTGATTTTTTCTCTTACCAATGTTATTGTTTCCGATGGACCATTAACTCCGGTCTCTGCTGGAAGAATTTCCAATCTCACTGTGGTGCCTTTAGGTCCTTTTATTAAAGTAACAACATCATCAATTCTCCAGCCTATAACATCTACCATATCACCTTCGACACCCTGACCTACAGCAATTATCCTATCATCTGCATGTATAGCATCACTTTTTTTTGCTGGACCTCCAGGCATGATTTCAACTACTTTAGTAAAATCATTATCAGTTTGCAAGCGTGCTCCAATTCCTTCTAAAGACAAACTCATATTTTGCTGAAACCTGTCCGATGTTTTTGGTGAGAAGTAATTGGAATGTGGATCAAATGCTTCAGCTATAGTATTCATATACAATTCGAATACATCTTCAGAATTATATTGATCTATCGATTTTTTAAATCTATCGTATCGTGTGGTAATGGTCTTTACAATTTCCTTTTGCTCCTTGCCATTTAGTTTTAAGCTGAGTACTTGGCTCTTTACTATTTTTCGCCATTGGTCATTCAGCTCGGCTACATCTTTTGACCAAAGCTCTTCAGATCGGTCAGTATTGTAATACTCGTCAGATGTAAAATCATAGTTATAGTTTAATAATGTGGAATAGATATATTCCATTCTCTCATCAAAACGCTGCTTAAAAACTTTATAGATAGCATATGCAGGTTCAACTTCACCTTCTTTGGTGTAATCATCTAATACATAGCGATACTTCTTAAACGCTTCAATATCAGATTGAAGAAAATATGATTTGTTATTATCCAATGTCTCTATATAATCATCAAGGATGACCGAGGATAAAGAGTCATTAAATCCAATTTTTCTAAAATGATATGTGCTCAGTATTTGAGCTGCAAGTTGTGCCTCATTGGCGTAATGAGCCTTTGGAACTAAATCTGTACTATCTGATGAATTGGCAAACGAAAATCCACCACTAAAAATTAAAACTAGTCCACAAATAACCACTGCCTTAAATCCATTCATAATTTATAGTTTTAAATACTACCCATAGTAACGCTCTATCAAGAATAAAGATTTACCACTCGTATAAATAAATGTAAACAAAAATGAGACCATATATAATACGGTCTCATTAACTCTTATTTTACTTGTCTATTTCTTGTCTATTTAGTTTTTTCAATATCAAACTCTGACAAGAATTTCTCAGCTTGTTCAATCGACTGAAATTCATAATTCTTCTTCTCACCTAGCGAGGAAAGCACCTCAACCCTTACTAGATCAACAGCTATATTCTTTTTAAACTGAGCCTTTTCAGGTTTAAAATGAGAGTAATCTTCTTCCTTAGCGATATGAAACTGAGTTGTTCTAACCGAACTACAGTATTGACATTTGTAATGTTTCAGCAACTCGCCTTCTTGCTCTGCAGTAGGCTGCTGAATTATCTCTTCTCTAATTATCTTCATGGTATAGAAGCCACAATTATTACATTGTAATGCTTCTAAATGCCCCTGATACTTTTCAATTTTCGTATCCCCTGTTTTTTCATCAATCCACACATCGTAGTCTACGGAGAAGACTTCCTCTTCGGCCTGCATACCTTCATCAAGGTGAACATCCTCTTCATCTTCCCTAAGCAGTCTCATTTTATTACCTGTCTTAGGATTAACCCTAGGCATGTAACGCCATTTTTTAAGTTTCTTATGTAGTTGTGTTGGATAATAGTATTGTAGTATTAATGCTCCTACATAACCTACTAATGTAGCACCTGCAATAGAAATAAATATTAATACAAAAAACCATACAGGATCAAAGGTCTGTACATCTTTTCCATACATATTAATCAACATGGCAATGCCTATTGCAATAAAGATAACCGCCACTTTGTAGGCTTTAATTTCGCTAGTACTCAGATAATCATATTTCTTTTTGAAGTCCTTAATTCCAGAGAGCTTGATATGATGAAAGACGTAAATGAGTAGTGCAATCACAAAGCAGGAGATAGCACCTATCAATAATATCATTTGCCAGATTTGCATAAATTCATTTGAAGCAGTTGGTTCCATAGTAATGTTTAAGTTGAAGTCTATCTTTTAAATATAGGTAATTAATTCATTCTCTGTGATTTCTGAATTGGATAAATGTACACCCTGTTTCAAACAAGCTTTCTGAATTATTTATAAATAATAAAATAAGAAATATTATATATAACTGATTGATAATGAGTTATGATACACTATCTAAATAATAGGTTTACTACTCTCCTAGCCTCTATCATGAAAAAATACTGTGCATTTTTACACATAATTATTTGCATATATTATATATAATACATATTATTACAGTATAATTCATATTTAAATAGTGCATAAATACACAATATTATGAGCGAGTTCGAGAAAAAAAGAATAGACAGAGAGTTTCAAATCTTCACAGCTAAGAATTTTGAAAGCCCTAAGAGATGTAAAAACCTAGATCAGATCAGGTTCTATGTGCAAGAATTATCAACTTTGGTTGAAGACTTTAATAGAAGGTTTAACTATGTACCTAATTCGGCTTATAACCTTCTTACCCAATACAATACTATTCAGAACAGATTAGTGTTTGCAAATTTCAAGAACAGCTACTAATCGTAGCTGTTTAAACATTTTATGCGCTTTGTCCCCTCCCCTGTTAGGTTTCAATATACTTTTATGTATAGCGCAACTGCCAATAAATCTGGCAGAATGCAATATCATAAGGTTAACCCTGACGTATCTAAAGAAAGAATTAGCAGGACAGAGTTTATAGAAATATTTAATACATCATCTATACTAGCTATCCGTCCCGTTCAGGAAAAATCATCTCCGGTCTTTCAGCTGGAATTCTTTATTTAATCTAGAGATAAATGCCGATAAGAAGGCATTGAATTATTGGACTCAAATTAACCTAGTATCGACTTCAAATCTGCGGGAGAGTAGTTGATAGATTTTATAGTCTTATCATCTGCCGTACGATACACAAGAAACTTACCATCTTCTTCTTTGTAATAGCATTCTGTATCTTTCTCCTTGGCATAAAATGCAACAGTTGCTTTTGCCTCTTCTTCCGTAATGCAAGCTTTGCTCATATTTGAGCGTTGCACCTCATCAAATAGAGCTTTGAATTTATCACCCAAACCAAACTCTAAAATAGCGCCAGAAAGTACATACTGTATATCACAAAGTGCATCTGCCACTTCAACCAAATTTTTGTCCTTAATGGCCTCTTCAAGTTCCTTCAATTCTTCTGCAATTAATTCAACTCTTAAATCACATCTTTTCTTATCAGGAATGCTTGGAGTCTCTAAGATCGGGTGCTTGAAAGTCTTGTGAAAATCGGCTACTTGATTAAGTGAATCTGGCTGTTGCATAGTATCAATGTTAATAGTTGCGCAATGATACATAAATCTGGTTTTGCATTAAAAAATAAACCCAACGTAAATTTCTTTGCATCGGGTTTATTTCTAGTTGATGAGTTTATTTACTCAGTGTACTTGTCCATCAAACCACCTGTAAGCCTCATCAAGACTACTTTCGAATCAATTAGATTATACAACGATTGGAGTAGCTGTATCTTGGCATCTAAATTATTATTCTGGACTGTCCTGAAGTCAAACGAATTGATTGACCCTGTTTTAAATTTCTCATCTGATATAGTCAAATTGATTTCAGCAGATGCCACCCTCCTTTTGTTGATGTTGTAGATCATCAATCTGGTTGTAAATTCATCATAGCGATCATAGAGGTCTCTATTTATTGATGATCTTAACTTTTCTATCTGTATGTTTCCAATATCCTCCTGCACTACAGCATTTTTAATAGCTCTATTAATTTTATTCCCGTTGAACAATGTAAACGCTAGAGTGAAATTTGCATAATATGTTCCCCTGTTCGTAATTGATGTTTCTGCGGGCGCCACAAAATTTGAATTGTCAGACTTGGCATTTGTCAGGTCTTGAACACTCCTATTGTAATTATAGCCAGCATCAACACTTAATCTAGGTAACCTATCGGCTCTGGCCATGCCCATGTTGTGATTCAAAATAGCTTGACTTAGATATAGTTTTTTCAAGTCAACATTGCTAGACTCAAGTCTGCTAGCTAAATCGGCAAATTGAAGCTCTTCAACCTCCGCTAATAAGTCATTTGTGAATAGATAATCTTTATCAACGTCTGGCTCATCGAGTAGAAAGTTTAGGCTGCGTAACGCATTTCTATAAGCAAGCTGTTGATTAATATAACTAACGGAATCGTTCAGATAGTTAACTTCTTCTAACAAAACATCCGAACTAACAGCACTGCCTATTTCAGATCTAACTTTCACATGAGCATATTTATCAGACGACAAATCAAGCTGGGTCTTATAAGTATCCAACCTCTCAGCTTCTAATTCGGATATATAATACCCTAGAACAATGGCTTGTATTGTATTTGAAATAATTATCTCAGCATTTCCCTCAGATTCTCTTTGAAGATCATCAAGTCTGGATTTATTAATATTGACTTTGTTACCATTAAAAATGGTCCAGTTAACATTCAAAGCCGGACTTAATGCACTGTTGACCTGATTATTCAATTCAAAACCTGGAAATGTAGTTCCGTTAAAAAATTGATCTCCAGACTTATTGTTAATCATTGAGTTATTATAAGTCGTATTTAAAGTAACATTTGGTGTACCACCGGCTTCACCCCAAGCATTGTTATTCTCTGCTACCTCAACATTTTTCTTCTCTATTCTTATGTCAAAATTGCGTTCCAAACCGATTTTGATCGCTTCTGAAAGAGATAATTGCTGACCTTGAGAATATACACTACCTGAATAGCATAGCAGTATCAGTGAAAATATCTTGTGTAATCTAAATTCCATTTTTGCTACAGTATAAGTTAAACAGATTCTGCCCATTCGGTCATTCTTTTTTGATCAATGATAACCCTTTCCACACCTTCTCTTGATGGTTTGGTGCCCGTCCATAACCATTTGGCATAACGTCTAACATCATTAAATACTAGAATAAGTACTGGAAAGAATAATAGGATCACAAATGTTCCTACCAACACACCATATGCTACTGATATTGCCATAGGAATTAGAAACTGAGCCTGAAAGCTAGTTTCCATAATTAAAGGCCATAGTCCTAATACAGTGGTAAGTGAAGTGAGCATAATTGCTCTGAATCTAGCAATTCCAGCTCCATAGGCTGCATCGTAAACACTTAATCCCTCATCCTTAATCAATGAGTTGAATTTTGCCAAGAATACTACAGCATCATTTATAATCACACCAGAAAGAGCAATCATACCCCAGGCACTCAATAAAGAAACTGGATGTCCCTCTATTCCATGCCCCCAAGCAGCACCAAGCCAACCTAAAGGAATCATCGCTATAATCATTACAGCCTGATAGAAAGATCGGAAGGTGATCATCACCACAAAGAATATCAATACAAATGCTCCTCCAAAGTACAAACCTATTTCCTTGCCTGCTCTTGCACTTTCTCTTGCCTGACCTCCGTAATCAACTACAAGTGTTGGGAATTTCTCCTTAAGCTGAGGAACAATTTCATCAGTAACTTTTGCCATGATTGGCGGCACTTCGCCAAAAGGATCTACCATGTCTGCTTCTACAGTGACAGCTCTGTCAGCATCATAATGCTTAATACCACTGACACCTCTTTCTACAGTATAGGTAGTAAGTTGACTCAACGGCAATTGTTTACCATCACTGGTTTTAATCTTCATATCCTCCAACTGGCCTACATTCAACCTACCACTGCCAGGGTAC
>CAYGNU010000020.1:0-19844 GCA_964351175.1 uncultured Roseivirgaceae bacterium
TATGGTTTTGGTATTAAAGGTTTTATGCTGGCCATGACCGAAGCTGCAGGCAGAATATCAAAAGGAACGGTATCCTCAGCAGAGATTACAAAAATTCTTGATTTAGGAAAAGCAATGCTCAACAAACCGGTTGAGTTGTTAGATAAAGTGGAGGACATTCTTAAAGAAGTTCAACAGAAATATAAAGTTATTTTAGCTACTAAAGGCGATTTGTTGGACCAACAACGAAAGCTTGAAAAATCAGGATTAGAAAAATACTTTCATCACATAGAAGTGATGAGCGATAAGAAAGAGAAAGACTATCTAAAGCTGATAAAACATTTAGATATAAAACCTGAGGAGTTTTTGATGATAGGAAACTCCTTAAAATCAGATATTCTTCCTGTGATAGAAATTGGTGCTAATGCTATTTATGTTCCCTATGAAATAACTTGGCTTCATGAGCAGACAACTCTGGAGGAGCATCATAATTGCAAATATGTTGAAGTCGAGAAACTGCATGACGTTTTAGAACATATTTAATGAGATACTTTTTTGAAATAGCATATCAAGGGACCAATTATCATGGCTGGCAAAGACAGAAAAATGCCACGACCGTTCAGCAGGTGGTAGAAGAAGCTTTTTCAAAAATACTAAGGTCTGAAATTACCATTTTGGGTAGTGGTAGGACTGACACCGGAGTCCATTGTGAACAGCAATTTTTTCATATTGAAGTTGATTCGGCCATAGAAGATACTGATAGGTTGTTGTTCAAAATCAACAATTACCTACCTAAAGATATTGCCATAAAAAATGCTGCCCTTGTTACTGATGAGGCTCATGCAAGATTCAGCGCTACGGCCAGAAGTTATGAGTATCGCATCACTATGGTGAAGGATGCTTTCAACGCGCCATTGAGATATTTTTTCAATAGACCACTGGATATCAAAACTATGAATGAAGCGGCTGCGTTATTAATCGGGAAACATGATTTTGAGAGTTTCAGCAGAGTGAAAACCGAGGTTAATAACTTTTATTGCGATATTACTGTAGCTCATTGGGTGCAGGAAGATGATAATCTAACCTTCCATATTACAGCAAATCGGTTTTTGAGAGGGATGGTAAGAGCAATTGTAGGAACTTTGCTCAATGTGGGACAGGGGAAAATAACTGTAGCACAAGTTGAGGAAATTATTAACTCAAAAAGCCGCAAAAAAGCTGGTGCAGCAGCCCCAGCGCAAGGTTTATTTTTAACGAAGGTGGTATATCCACAAGACATTTTTATATACTGACATTGGAAAAAGAAAAAGTAACGAGCGGAAGTATTGTCGATTATCAGGTGCTGAAAAGGCTTTTCGAGTTCGTAAAACCATATAAGGGACAGTTTTATGGCCTTATTTTATTAACCATTCTGTTAGGAGTAACCGCTCCTTTGAGACCCTATCTCATTCAACTTACCTTAGACAATGATGTAGCTAATGGTGACTACCCAGGTCTGGTCAATATGATCTACTTCTTGTGTGGACTATTGGTAATTCAAGCCATCATTCAATACCTGCATACGTACCTATCTGGCTGGTTAGGTCAGTTTATCATTCGTGATATTAGAATTAAGCTTTACAGTCATTTGGTCAAACTTCGTTTGAAATTTTTTGACAAAACACCTATAGGGCAGTTGGTTACAAGAACCATATCAGATGTAGAAACCTTGGCAGATGTATTTAGCGAAGGCCTTGCAGCGATGGTAGGCGACCTGCTTCAACTCATCTTTATTTTAGGTCTAATGATCTATACTGATTGGAGGTTAGCACTCATAAGTCTATCCACTTTACCATTACTCATTTTAAGCACTTATGTTTTCAAGGAAAAAATTAAGGTGGCTTTTAATGATGTCAGAAATGCAGTTTCAAATCTTAACA
This sequence comes from uncultured Roseivirgaceae bacterium, assembly GCA_964351175.1. Lineage (GTDB taxonomy): Bacteria > Bacteroidota > Bacteroidia > Cytophagales > Cyclobacteriaceae > Fulvivirga. The sequence goes on from CAYGNU010000020.1 coordinate 1,899, forward strand.
CTTTCGTTCAGGAGCATATTACTGGTATGAGTGTGGTGCAGATTTTTGGTAGTGAAAAACGTGAGTACAAAAAATTCACGGACATCAATAAAGAGCATAGACGCGCCAATTTAAAATCTGTACTTTATTATTCGGTTTATTTTCCAGTAGCTGAAATCATAAGTGCCGCTGGTATCGGTTTATTAGTTTGGTACGGTGCCAAAGGTGTTATCCATCAGGTAGATACAGGTATCACATTAGGCATGCTCATTGCCTTTATTATGTACATCCAGATGTTCTTCCGTCCCATAAGAATGATTGCCGACCGATTCAATACCTTACAATTGGGTATTGTCAGTTCTTCAAGAATTATGAAGCTTCTTGACAATAATGAGCATATTCCAAATAATGGATCACTTGTCGCTGATAAAATTGAAGGCGCTGTATCATTCGATAAAGTCTGGTTCGCCTATAATGATGCCGATTATGTATTGAAAGATATCTCTCTCGATGTAAAACCAGGTGAGACAATCGCTTTGGTTGGAGCGACTGGTGCAGGAAAATCATCCATCATTAACCTTCTCAACAGATTTTATGAGATTAACAGAGGAACTATAACTGTTGACGGTAAGAGCATTCAAGAATATGACATTGATAACTTGAGAAGCAATATAGGTGTCGTTTTGCAGGATGTTTTCCTTTTCTCCGATACCATTATGCAAAACATTACTTTGGGCAACCCGAATATTACGGAAGAAGATGTTATGGAAGCAGCTAAATTAGTAGGTGCAAAAAAATTCATAGAACGCCTTCCTGGTGGGTTAAATTACAACGTAATGGAACGTGGTTCTACATTATCTGTAGGTCAGCGACAGCTGATCTCCTTTGTAAGAGCCATGGTTTATAATCCAAGAATATTAGTTTTAGATGAGGCTACTTCATCGGTAGATACAGAAACTGAAGAGATGATTCAGAAAGCCATAGATAAGATGATGTTTGGCAGAACATCTATCGTTATCGCTCACAGACTCTCAACCATACAGAAAGCAAATAAAATTATTTTGCTTGACAAAGGCGAAATTAAGGAACAGGGTACGCATGATGAGTTACTAGAACTTGATGGATATTACACTCAACTACATAAAATGCAATACAAAGAAATTGTATAATTCCTTTACCAATCAATTAACGACATTCGTGAATTAATTAAATTGTGTCTAATTTAGCTTGCTGATGCTCAGGATGATCCGCTATATTTTTATTATTTCACTTTGTCTAATAATGACAGAGGCTGATCTTTTTGGTCAAAATAGAAACAAAAGACGACCAACTGCAACATCATCTCATCGTGGCAGGTTCAAGCAAATCAATATTAGCAGGGCTAAAGCCAGGGTGGTTTGCCCTATTTTTGAAGATAGCCAATATCCATATCACGGAATTGGTATAAAAGTAGGAGACCCTTTCGCATTTACTTATAAGTTTTATGCAGCCAAAAATTTTGCCATTGCTATAGATGGTGGTAAAGCTTCCAGTGGATTGTATAGTGGCTATCACCGTGATAATTTTGAAAACCTTATTGATAGGGATACACTAGGTTTTAATCAAGACATCGGTTATCTAGGACATGTTGTTAAAAAAGAATGGGTTTTGGAGGCCAAGGCACTGTATCAGAAAGATGCTTCCAAAGTACTTAAAGGACTGCAGTGGTACGCGGGTGCAGGATGGCAGTGGCGTGACACTAAAATTCAATACGAATACCTCTTGGAAATCAACTTTGATGAGAATGAAATCAATGTGATTAATGAAAGCTATCTGACCATGGGGCCTGTACTAGTTTTAGGTATCGAATACTCCTATTTCACCATTCCTGTCTCTGCCTTTATGGAAATAGAATGGTATACTGATGTGGTGCAAGATCCAGGATGGCAGCGGTTTCAGGGGGGCGTTGGACTAAGGCTAATTTTCTAATCCATGAATAATAAGATAAAATATGGTGTCGCGATACTACTCTCGACCAGCATTGTCATTGCAGTATATTTAGCACTTGGAGGTGCAGAACCACTAGTTTTTGAAAAAGAAACAAGGCAGATGCTTAAGGTCTATGGTAAGCCTTTTCAGGGAAAATACAATGATTCGTCAATTGAAAAACTGTTTACAGAAGCTCGTCAGTTCGCAGTTGATAATGAAGATGCTACTTTAGCGATTATCAACTACAACACTAGTAGTGAGGACTCCGTGAAACAGTTCATAGGTTTCATTTCTGACAAAGACTACGACCAGATGTTTGTGGAGATGAAGGAAGTGACCTTTGTAAAGACAAAGATTAACGCCCATAATTCTGTGATGCCTCGCCCGGACAAGGTTTTGGAAGAAGCTACCACTTTCGCGAAACAAAATGGTTTAAAGCTTGATGATCTCTCTATTGAAGTCTACCATAAAGAAAGCGACTTAGAAGTGCTGTTTCCTTGTAAGGCGGAATGAAATAAACCAAAACGTTCTTCGCTTCTAGATTTTAAATCTTAATCGCTCAGAGTCCTCTGCGAGTGACTCTGAGGAGGTTTAATTTTTGGGTTTACATATGTGTGGCAGTTAAGGATCTTCAGTAGTTGTTGGGCTTTTATAAATAACCTTGCCAAAAGAATCAAATATAATTTGACATTGTAGCGATTGTCCATTTGGCGTTTCATAATCATAAAACAACTCTCCCTTTAGATACCTTTTTTCACTAGGCTTGCCCATAATAACTAACACCTTGGTGGTATCCATTCCAATATTTACTCTCTTCATATTTTGGATGTTAACCAATCCGTTATCTTGATCAGTATTGTTTAAAACAAAAAACAACCCAAACAGAAACAATATAACCACTAAAAAAATAACCCTCTTCATATCTCAATCAAACATAACTTTATACCTACCTGCTAAAGTGTTTTACCCCCACTCAGAGTCACTCGCAGAGGACTCTGAGGGTATTATTCAATCAATATTTACTTCTTTAAAATGAGTGACAAATTCATTTTCTTCACCCAATTCATAATAGGCTGCACTTGAATGTAAATACTTAGTAAAATCACCAGCCAATGACCATTTTCCCTTTACCGGATTATGATGAATATAGTCAAGTTTCTGTAGTATCATTTTTTCGTCAAAACATTTTCTGGCGTCAAAAGACATTCTGAAAACTTGATGCTTCTTACCTTTCTTGCGCTCATTATCTTTCACGCCAGCTTCGAGGCTCCTCAAGATATCCCATTTATCATTAATCTTTAAATTCTTAACAATGTCATAGGCCATAAAACGCTTACCTCCACCTACCAATTTATTCAAAGGTTTTTCAGCATTAGTAGGCAGCAAAAGACAATGCAAATGGTTTGGCATTATTACATACCCAAGAATATAGCATTCATCCTTTTTTAAAAACCTAAACCACTTATAAACAGATTCATAGGCTACTGCCTCTTCAAACAGTGATTTCCATTTGTAGCACGTCAGTGTACAGAAATACACTTCATTAATCTCGCTATGTAGCGTATGAGTTGACATTTAATATTGACTAAATTAATCAACATTTATTTTTTCTGTTTTAGTATATTCTAACTCCGCTTTCTCAGAGTCCTCTACGGGTGACTCTGAGTAGGTTATAAGTAAGGCGGAGTGAAGTCGAAAAAAGATTTGTGACAAAAGAGAATGGTCAGACCACCGATAGTGAACTACAAATGTCCCTCTTTGAGTTTAAGGACGGAAAAATATTAAGGATTTTTGAGTATTGGTGATTTGTTCTCAGATTTTTCTGAGAGTCATTCTGAGTAGATCGATATCCATTTTATTATTCTGGATCGTTTATATCTGACTTATAAAAAATTAGAAATAGGTCTAATAAAATTACTAGGATTGGTCCCCAAAGAACTTCATTTTGAAAAGAGTACCAAATCATGGCTGCCAGAAAAAACAGGTCAATTAATTTTGAGCTAATCTTATTTTGACTAATATCAAATTTGAATCTTGCTAATAAAATTGATACCACTCCCGAAATCCCAACAATATTAATAAGCCAATTTAAGTTAAAATCTAGAAGAATAGAGACTATTATTAATAAGCCAATTGCTATATAAATGGTGGAAAATATTTGGTTTAATTTATTCATGCTTTAATGAGCATAGACATACAAAAGTATTTAACCTTCCAAAGTCTCCTCCGCAGTCATCTGCTTTTCATAAAGCTCTTTATAAACACCCTCATGGTCCATCAGGCTATCGTGGGTTCCCTTTTCTACAATTTTGCCATCATCCAGTACAATAATTTTATCGGCTAATTTAGCCGATGATACTCTATGCGAAATAATAATGGTTGAGCGGCCTTTCATGATCTTTTTCATGCTGTTGAGAATGGTATTCTCGGTATTCATATCCACAGCCGAAAGTGAGTCATCCAGCATCAAAATTTTAGGATCCCTCGAAATAGCCCTTGCTATTGAAACTCGCTGCTTTTGCCCCCCAGATAAGGTAATACCACGCTCACCTACCTTAGTGTTGAAGCCATTTGGGAAGTCCATAATATTTTTATAAACATCAGCATCTTTAGCCGCCTGCACCACTTTTTCTTCATCAAATTCTTGACTACCAAAGCCTATATTATTGAAGATAGTATCACTAAAAAGGAATACATCTTGTGGCACATAACCAATCTGGCTTCTCAGGTTCACCACCTCATAAGCTTTAATATCTTCATCATCTATCTTGATACTTCCTGAAGTTGTATCATACATTCTTGAAATCAGGTTAGCAATAGTACTTTTGCCTGAGCCTGTAGTACCTATTATGGCCAAAGACTCACCTTTCTTTATTTCAAATGAAATATCATCCAATGCTCTGATGCCCGAATCTGGATAAACAAAACCTACTTTGTCAAATACGATCTTACCATCAAGCGCTTTGACTACATTTTGAGTAGATACAATATCATTTTCAGTTTTTAGGAATTCATTTAATCGTTTCTGAGAAGCCGCAGCTCTTTGTATTATACTGCTGATCCAGCCTAACGAAGCCACTGGCCACGTGAGTAAATTGACATAAATAATAAACTCGGCTATATTTCCAAAAGTCAAAGTGCCCTCTATAACCTGTGCACTACCTGCATACACGGTAAGTACCGTGCTTAATCCAATCAAAGCCAATATCAAAGGAAAGAATAAGGCCTGAACCATAGTCAGCCTTAAAGACTTTTTTTTATAAGTATTGCTCTCATTCGAAAACTTTTGAATAGAATCGTCTTCTCTGATAAAGGATTTCAACACCCTAATCCCTGAAAATGCTTCTTGGACAAATGTTGACAACCCTGACTGACTGATCTGAATATCTTCAGATCGTTTATTAATAATGTTATTTACGTAATAAATACTCACTGACAGAATAGGCAATGGTATTAAGGCATACAGTGTGAGTGTAACATTGATGGACAGCATGTATGGTATCAGCATCGCAAAAAGGGTAATGAGGTTCAAGCCATACATAATCGATGGCCCTAAATACATCCGCACTTTGCTCACATCCTCTGAGATTCTGTTCATGAGATCTCCGGTATTATTTCTTCTGTAAAAGCTTAATGGCAGTGACTGGTAATGAGCATAAACTTCATTTTTAAGATCATACTCAACCAATCTGGACATAACAATAAGTGTTTGTCTCACCATAAATAGAAAGACCCCTCTTAGCAGCGCCAGTAATAATATGAGTCCCCCATAAATTAAAATGCTGGCAGCAAAAACTTGATACATATTATTCTGAAGATCCAGCCCTTGAAAAGATTTGTAGATCAGAATATTATCACCCACCAGATTTAGCGCATAGCGCACAATTTGGGCAGGTATAATTTGAAAAATATTTGAAATTATTGTGAAAAGTATTCCTAATGCTAGGTGATACTTATATTTCCAAAGATATTTATTGAGGTAGCTTAATTCTTTCATTCAGGATTATGTCTCGTATTGCAACGTTTGGCATTAGCGTTAAGTTTTAAACAATCTTAGTGATCTGCCCTATTTCTTTGTGCAATCGTTTTCGTTCGTTGAATTAGTTACAAAAAAAACTTAATTTTGCGCCACATTTTTCCTTGAGGCATTCTCATTTGAACAACTCAAAAGTACGATAAAGTAATTATTAGCACATTATGATGGATATAAAAGAAATGGAAAAGGCAGAAGGAGGCTTTCTGTTTTCAGAGGTCTCAAAATTGGGTCATGAGCAAGTCGTATTTTGTCATGATGAGGCTACCGGCCTGAAGGCAATTATTGGTATACATAATACCGTTTTGGGGCCTGCCTGTGGCGGTACCAGAATGTGGAATTATACCAATGAACAGGAAGCAATAACAGACGTATTGCGACTTTCAAGAGGCATGACCTACAAGTCGGCCATCTCAGGTTTGAATTTCGGTGGCGGAAAAGCCGTGATTATCGGTGATGCCAGTACTATGAAAACCGAAGCTTTCTTGAGAAGATTTGGAAAGTTTGTACAGAGCCTTGGCGGAAAATATATTACCGCAGAAGATGTTAACATGAAAACCCGTGATATGGAAATCATTGGCATGGAAACTAAATACGTTACTGGCCTCCCTGAAGTACGCGGTGGTGGTGGTGATCCTTCTCCAGTAACTGCTTATGGTACTTATCTAGGTATGAAAGCTACAGCCAAAAAAGTATTTGGTTCTGATAGCTTGGTAGGTAAGAAAATTGCTATTCAGGGTGTGGGTCAGGTTGGCATGTATTTGGTTGATCATTTGACTAAAGAAAATGCTAAACTTTATATCACTGATATTTCTGAAGCTAAACTAAAGACCATCTCCGAAAAATCTGGAGCTGCAGTTGTAGGTATGGATGAAGTGTATGACCTTGATGTAGACATTTACGCACCATGTGCATTAGGAGCTACATTAAATGACAATACCATCGAAAGATTGAAATGTAAGATGGTGGCTGGTGCTGCCAATAATCAGCTGGCTGATGAAAAGAAACATGGCTACATGTTATTAGATAAAGGCATTACTTATGCTCCAGACTTTTTGATCAATGCTGGTGGTATCATCAACGTATATGAAGAGTATTTAGGAAACTACAATAGAGAAAGTGCCTACATGCAGGCAGAAAATATCTATGGCACATGCTTAGATATCTTAAATAAAGCTGAAAACGAGAAAATTTCTTCTCAAGAAGCCGCTATAAAATTGGCAGAACAAAGAATAGAAGAGATAGGCAAAGTTAAATTGTCTAGATAATTGAAAATACCCCGGAGCATAATCATATTGATTTAGCTCCGGGTTTCTCAGCCTAAATAATTACTGTTTAACCAAACTAAAGGTCCAGTTTCCAGATACAGCTTCCTTTCTTCCACCCATATTTTTTCCTTCCTCGAAATTAAAGCTAAGGATTAAGCTATTTCCATCCACCGTTACATTCACCATTAAAAGATCATCTCTTTCAACCTGAAATGTGGTTCCATTTGGATCATCTGACATGAAGCTCCATAAACCGCTAGAAGGCCATGGCGAATTATCCTGATGCCCTCCTGTGGTACTAAATGTCCCTCCTTTTTGATCGCTTGCATAATCAATAGTAATAGCAAAATCTTGAAAATACTCCGTTCTGCTATCAGTTGAATTATAAGTGACACTATTGTTGAGGTTAGCATCAACTACCCAGGTTCCTGTAAAGTTTCCACCTGCTATATCTAGGGATGTTATTGTTGGTTCATCGTCATCTTTACAGCTACATAGGGCAACTGCGAAGAGAAGTATTATAGCATATACTGCAACACCATAAGATTTATATATTCTATCATTTTTCATTTAACTGTCATTTTTTTGATTAATAAAACCAGCCTCACTTACAAGAAGTGAGGCCGATTTTCTTATGTTCAACTTAATTATTGTTTGATCAATTTAATAAGGTTCGTTTTGTCTTGATTAGAAGCTTTTAGCATGTAAACTCCTGAATTAAGTTGACTAATATTGATTTCACTAGTCGATTTACTTATTTCAATTGTTTGACTGATTACTTTAGCTCCAAGAAGGTTTAACACTTCAACTAAAACTTCACCATTCCAATTTTCACCCCATACGATTTGAACCATGTCGTTTACCGGGTTCGGATAAATAGTCATGGAATATCTTAAGTCTTCAGTACCTAGTACAATAGAAACTGAAACGCTGATCTCAACTTCTGTGCTAGCTCCATAGATATCAGTGGCGATAAGCACAATTGAAGTGATTCCTTCCCCCATTGTTAATACTGAAAAACCATCTTCCGTTGTAAAAGCTACTGCTACATTTTCATCCTTTGACTCAATCTCAAATGACAATGCGTCACCATCGGGGTCTGAGAAATAATCAATAAAGCTCATTTTATCAGTAAATCCCACAGATGTATAAACCAATTCATCTGATTTTATTACTTCTGGAGCGTTGTTTACCAAGCTTGTACCCACACTAAGAACAAGTGTCAGGTTGGTAGTCGCTCCAAAGCTATCTGTAGCAGTCAAAGTCACCTCTGTTTCACCCTCTTTCGCAGTTTCTACTATGAACCTGTTTTTTGAATGAAACACCGTAGCAATAGAGTCATTAAGTATGGATACGTAATAGGTCATCTCATCGCCATCAGGATCCATAAAATAATCCATATAATTGCGCTGGTCTGTCTGACCAATGACGACATAGGCCAATTCTTCTTCAAGCAACACTTGCGGTGCTCTGTTTGAATTTTCCACATAAATATTCAAAGTCATTTGACTTTGAGCACCAAACTCATCTACTGCTGTGAATGTTACTGCATACTCACCAACATCTTCATAACCAGGTGAGAATGTAATTTGCAGTTGCTCTCCAACAACTTCGTATGACATTTCAATTGGCTCAGCATCAGCACTGACAGTGAAGCTATTTTCTTCTAAATCTTTTATCCCGATAATCACTTCCTCTTCCACAGATTCGATCAAAACAACCTCAGCCGGCACATTATCAAAAATAGGAGCCTCATTAATGTGCATTGTTACGGGCACACTAGCTGTCTTATTGAAAGGATCATTAGTATTGATTACCAAGGCGGCATGCTGATCCCCTCTTGCACCATATGCAGCTTCAAAACCTAATTGAACTTCAACAGATTCTCCCATAGGAACAGTACCCGATAAAGCACTACCTATAGTAAGCCATGATCCCGAAACGAATGTCTCTTCAGCAGCTCTAACCATCCAGCCAACGCCAGGATAACCCCCATTTGGATCCTGTACATCATACCAGATACCTTCATAACTGTACATGAATCTTCCTTCCACATTGTCAGTATCAGTAACTACACCTTGTGGGTAGTAGATCTCAAAAGGATAAGTGATCACCAAATAGAAATCCTCGTTCGGGTAGATTACCTGAGGCTCATCTATGCCAATTATCAACCATTCACCAGTTTCTCTGTCATCTCCATTAAAGCTGTAAGTTGCCGATCCACTAGTTAACACTGCAGCCTCTGCCACGTTTGGACCACCAGCACGAACTTCATACTGAACTGACCCCTCCTTCTTATCCAGAGCATTATAGAAAGTCTGGATATGCGATACATTAAAACCTTCGCTGCCAGAATTGAACCTTGATGCTACCTTAAAGGCCGATGCGCCTTCATATCCCAAAAATGAATCAGCCGCTTCTTTGTCTTCATGAGCAATTACTCTATTGAAATCCTCATTCGCACTCACAGAAACTGAGTTGTTGAACTTTGATGCAGAAATAACTACAGGCTTTACTACTGATTGTTTTCCAATTTGCTCATTAGAATTTACAGTGCTAGTATTCTTTCTTGAATAATCAATACTTAACTCATAAGAAAGGTCTCCCTGACCATCAACATTATCAAACACTACAGTTTTGGTTGCAGTCTCATTCATTTGATTTACTGAAGTATAAACATCAGCAGTTTGAACATTGAGAACAGGTGGAAATGCAACTTCAGCCAGCACAGGAATCATTAGTGGACTTAGAGAGCTATTGACCACAATATTGTCACTTATTGAACCAGCTGCGCTTGGCGTGTAAGTAATTCTGAATTTAGCACCATCTCCTGGAGCTATTGAAGGCCAAGCCCATATCCAGCTTATATCACTCCAATACCAAGAGCCGAACCAGCTGTCATAAACATACATTTCTATCAGAAATTCTGGAGATCCGCTATCTGTGGCCATTCCATAAAGTGGCAATTGGGCAACACCAATGTTTTTCACAGAAAACTCCTGCATATAACTCAACGTCCCAGCTTCTGTGGCCATGATATTTCCAAAATTAATTTCGGAAACAGATGCTGCAATTTCTGGTTCTCCATTTACCGTTAAGTTTACGGGTTTTTCTAAGTTCTCATTACCTGGAACGTTCGTACTAATCTTTAATACATTATTATAAACCCCAGCATACACATTGTTTGCATCTACATTTATTTGAGCATTCAATGTACTTCCTGAAGCAATGGTATACTTATCAGCAGGTGTTATGATATAGGCAAGTCCACTACCATGTGGCAGACTAGCACGCTGTGAAATTAGCGTAGATTCTGATCTGTCCGCATTCTGAAGTCCTATGATTGTGTAATTCGAAAGGAAATCAATTGAACCATTGATTTTATATTGAAATTTCATTGATCCATTTCGATAGAAAATAACTTGTGCTGACATATGAGAACCTATCCCACCAAAATTATCAATTAAATACTCCCATGAGATTACCATTTTGTCATCATCACTGTAGTAATATAGTCCAACTTCATCCTCAGGATAACTGTAAGTATCAAAGCCTCCAAAAGCGAAGTAGGGAGCTATTAACGTATTAAAATCTTCCGTTGGAATTGTTTCAGATGGGAATATTGGAACAATCTCAGGCGTATCAAAAGTGATGAGTCCATTTTGTCCTGCATATAGTGAAGTATACTCCTGACCATAAAAAGTAATAGGCCATGCAAGATTCACCAGAGGAAAATAATCCAACGGCTCAAAGTAGTCTTCTGCAAAAGGCAATTGTTCACCAGTTTCTCTAATGTCCAACCACTGATACTTAGTTCCATCATTACTTGTCTCAAAAGTGTACGAATAGCTTGCTGGCTCATTGGAAGAGGTCATGGTGAGCCATTCGTTACCTGAAGCACTTACCTCAAGATCAGCTAAGCCTGTATTTTCAAAACTTATCGCATGCTGGCTTATTTCCCCGTATTCTAGTGTTACATCTATAGGATCAAGATTAGTGATAACAGCAGGCGGATCTAATACATTTCCAGAAAGGTTAACTGTAAAGATTGTGCCATCATCAGCTGTTATATTAATCACATCTGTTAGGCTAGCTACCGTGCCGGTTGGCATCACAACTTCAAATACTTCGGCTAACCCTGGTGCTATAGTAGCATCGGTAGTTCCGTTAATGGTGAAATCACCATTATCCAAAGTAAAATCAGTTAATGTGGTAGGAGCCGTACCATTATTCTTGATACTGAACTTTTGCGTAGCAATTGCTCCTTGGAACGCATCTCCAAAATTGATATCTGTTTTTGAAATGGCCAGATCAGCTATTCCTCCATCAGTTATGTTTAACCGTACGTTTGCAATTTTTTGCTTATTAAATGGGTCATTCGAAACAATGTTGATATACCTATTGATCGTTCCTTCGGATAATCCAGCCGTTTCCATGGTAATATCCAATTGAGCTGATTCACCAGGCAACAATATTCCGCCTGCATTTGTAATTGAGGTAATAATATCTGGTCCTGGATAATCAAACCCAAGCGCCAAGCCACCATAAATGTCAATTACATTATAGTAATCAAATAATACTAATCCATCGGTCTGAGCAAAATCTTCAATAAGTATGTTCAAATAATATTGAGGATCATAATAGGTTATGTCTTCATAGAAAAACCTGATATTACCGTTTGCATACAATACCATTTGAGCAGAAATAGAACCTGAATAGCCATCCGTAAAATTGGAAAACTGAACAATAACTCGATCTGCCTCAATTTGGTAATAAATACCTCCGCCAGCAGTTAAGTCTGAAAACCCACCGATAGGCGATATGTATCCTTTAGGAGACCATGGAGCACCATTTAAGCGAGGAGTATTAACGGGATTAAACTCATCATCAAATACTGTAAATCCTTTTGAGGAGATAAAAAGCGTTTGCATTTTCTCGGTGTAATATGGGAAGTCAAAACCCATATCAATTGGAAAGTACCTGTAAGAGTTTTGCTTAAAATAATCTGTTACATCTGCTCCAGTGGAAGAAATATCCTGAAAATCATAAGTTATAGGATTGCTTTCTGAAGGGTAATTACTACGAGTCTTGTACCCATAATAGTGAAAATCTTCTTCCCACTCTTCGCTAATTTCTGACTCGTCATAGCTAGGCACAAAATATTTTAAAGCAGATTGTCCGGTGTTCTCAACTGTGATGGAGGCGTTCACCTGATCACCAATTGTAATATTATCCACTACTTGCAATTCAGGATCAACCGTCAACTCAGCTGGGGCAGTACTAACTCCAAAAAGTACAATTTGTCGTGTGATGCCGCTGCTATAAGAAGCAAGTGTCAAAAGACCGTTATCATTCCCTACAAGTTCAGGATTGTATTTGATGGTCAAGTTAATTTCCTCCTGTGCTGCTATCTGATATGGCGGCCAGCCATCCACTTCAAATTGAGGGTTAGAAATATCAAAATATAAGTCATTAAAATTTCCAAGTCCATTATTCTTAATGGTCAAGTTCATTGTCTTAGAGGTACCGCTAAAAACACTTCCAAAATCCAATGTGTTAGCTGACTTCAGTATTGCTGTTTGTCCAGTTACTGACAAGGTCACTGGTAGCCTCATTTCTCGATTGGCAGCATCATTAGATCTTAAAATAACATTTGCCTGATATGTTCCATTAATCAAGGTCGAAGCATCAGCTGATAAAGTGGTCATTTGAGAATCCATACCAGCTACTTCGCCTGAGGCTGGATTAAGCGTGAGATATTCTCCCAAATAAGCATTGCCACTAACAGCTATCGTTGACCATACAAAATCTGTGGCATCAATTACTTCTTCCAATGGTGCCCAGGATTGCCCCATATCAAAAGACATAAAACAATTGGTAGAGTACTCAGGGCTGTTTTCATATCCAATGCCTAAAGGATAAAGATTGCCTGCTGGCACATGAAAAACAATCCAAAACGTTGTACCCGACTCCATGAATAATTGCTCATCTAGTGTTATATAAGCATTTTCTTCTGTTGTTCCCCAGTTAGAATGTTCTTGAGCATATATCAAATTATGTTTGGTAAGATTAGCTCCTTTATACACTTCTAAGATAACAGGTCCCAAAGCAGGGTCATGTTTTAAATACATTTGCACTTGAGTAAGATTGAAGCCATCTACGTCATCAACAACAAATCGTGTGGCAGCAGAATTAGTTAAGTTTAAATCATTCTCCCCAATGATATTTGTGGTATAATAAACGTAACGCTTTTCTTTTGTGGTATAAGCGGAAGATACTACATCGCTACTCGATGTATTAGCGCTTTTAATTATACCTACCTGTCCTTTGTATGCAAGTTTCGAATTATTCATTTTAGGATAATTCAACCCCTCGGTATTATAGGCCAATACTGTTGACGAATGCCTAGTAATATAGTCCCAACGTAATACCCCATCTGCATTATTTGAAATAGTAATATCGTGAGTACCGGTTGTCGATCCGGTCACATCTACATCAATAATTATATTTTCACTTGCAGGATCAACCGCTATTTCAGGGCCTTCATTAGTAGTTGCTTCAATTACATTTGACAAGCCGGATAGGTTATTCCATCGGTCACCTGAAATAACAGCAAAGTAATAATTAGTTAGACCAAAAAGTCCTTCTATAGTATATTCAATTATTTCTCCTGCTGCTAATTCGTTTTCAATTATTTGATATGAAGCCACACTTAGATTACTTGTTGTTATTGGTGCAGTGTGGTAGTAAGCCCTAAAGTTCGATGGCCTTTCATCATCGGCATCAGCCGGAACAGTCCATGTGAGATTCACAAATTCCTGTGATATACCTGTAACCGCCAAATCAGAGATTACGTCAGGAGCAATTCCTTCATCATTCTGAATTGCCAAATAAGCATCAATATGGCCTGTTCCCAATTTACCTTCATAGCCAGGGTTAGCTTCATCAATATCCACTACTCCTGTTACCAATTTATTCCATAGGACTTCTGATGTTAATTGGCTTGTACGGTTAGCCAAAACCAGAGCAGCAATCCCTGAGACATGAGGACATGCCATAGATGTTCCCTCTAAATAACCAACTTGTTCGTTAGGCAAAGTACTCAACACACCATTCTTGGCACCCAATCCCATTTCTCCACCGGGAGCAGCAATATCCACCCAAGTTCCAAAATTTGTATAGCTTGCTTTTTCCCAATTAGGACCAATTGAACTTACACTAAGTACATTATCATAATATCCGGGATACCACTCTGCATCCCAAGCACTATTGCCTGCTGCAAATATGACAATACCACCTTTCATTGGGCTTCCAGAATAGTCACCTGCTTCTGCTATAAAGTAATCAATAGCATCCAAAACAGATTGGTCAAAAGCTCCTGGATTGCTATATCCCCAACTATTCTGGGAGATAACAGCCCCATTGTTGGCCGCATAGATGTATGATTCCTCTATGCTGCCACCACCCATAATCTGCATAGACATTATGCGGGCTCCATCATTATTACCAGTTCCACCAGCTACTCCGGCAACTCCAAGTCCATTATTATTTACTGCAGCTACAGTTCCTGCCACGTGTGTTGCGTGATACTGAGGATCTATCTGTCCATTGTCATTATCAAAATTCCATCCGTGAATATCATCAACATAGCCATTGCCATCATCATCTATACCATCTGCACCATTTAATTCGGCTTCATTCACCCAAATGTTAGCAGCAAGATCAGGGTGTTGTATATCTACTCCTTCATCATGAATTGATACGATAATTTCACTGCTTCCGGCAGTTGTTTCCCATGCCGAAAATAGATTAATCTATGAGCCGTTTTCAGAGCCAGTCTGTCCTGAATTATTATAGTGCCATTGATCGGCCAAATAGGGATCATTAAAAGGCGCTTCTGTTGAGAATGTACTTACCCCTTTGTATTCCTGCACTTTATAAGGTGCAAGTATCTTTTGGTGTTCTACTTCCGCGTAACTTACTTCTGCAAGTGATTCATAAGCAGAAGCAACCTCAATTGGATTTTTATTCTCATCAACCTGTATCACGTACCATAGATGCAGTCCATGATTTTGAAGCTTCGCCTCCAATTTTGGATTAGGGTTTACAGGAAATAAACGCTGCATCTGAGATGCACTTACACTTTGAGAAACCGCATCAAAAGCTTGAATGCCAGTTTTCAGGCCATTCCTTCGCTCCATCTTCATCGATTTCAGCGACTCCGTCATAGTTTTCGCAAATTTTATCTTGACAACGCCTTGTTTGGTGCCGTCCTTAAAACTTTGCGCGTAGGCTAAGGTGGTTATGCATATCAGTAACGCACACCAAAGTACCCTCCAAACATTTTTGTAGAAGTTAATAATCATAGGCTTAGATTTATTTTGGTTAAAAATTTATTTGTTAGAATTAATCTTGTTCAGAATTTTTTTAAGAGCTTCGGTTTGAACTCTATTTTCTTCCAGAAGCTTGTTGATCTCCTTATTGTCATCCGCTAATTTGAGGATAGATTTGATCTCCGAATTTTCATCTGTTTTTTTCTTTTTACTCATCGTTTAATAGGCCATATTCAAATATTACAAGAAGAATATTCGGCTAGTTAACCAGAATAGTTTGAGGTTCTTAAAAAATCAGATTACAAGCAATGTACAGGTCGGAATTTGTACATTACATTATCACTACAGAGCAATTCAAACTGCTGATAATAAATTACTTATGAATAGAAGAATTTTGGCCAAACTGGGCCAAATTAGCCGCAAAAAGCAGCGTTTTTAGACCGTTTCTAGAAAATTAACAAGATTAGTATCTGTATTGTCGAGGTTTAGTTTCTTCCGAAGTCTGGCACGAGCAACGTTAAGGCTATTATAAGATTGTCTGGTTAAAGCACAGATTTCTTTTGTAGTCATATTAAGCCTGAGAAAGGCGCAGATTTTTTTCTCACTAGGGGTGAGATTTGGAAATTTTTCATGCAGTCTTTCGTAAAAGTCATTATACACCTGATTAAATCGTATTTCAAATTCTTCCCAAACATCGTCATCCTGCGCATTTCGTAGATCAAAAATTATTTTCTGGATAATATGCTGGTTGTCTTTTTTCAATTCCTTTTTAAGGTCAATCAGCCGCTCCGAAATTTCTGTTATGAGCTCATTCTTTTTTAGCAAATACATCACATTGGTAGTGAGCTCTTTATTTTTTAACTCCAAATCATATTCCAGATTCTGCTTGCGTAATGAAAGTTCCTTGTTCGTAAGTTCAACAGCGTTTCTTTCAAATTCAGCCTTTTCTTTTGCCAATTGCTGGTTCTTTGCCTTTGTTTTTTGAAGTATATACATTACAACAAGAATGATGACACTAAATACCAAAATTGTAGCTATAATAACATAAATGAGTTCCTTTCTTGAGCGCTGTGACTCAAGAGCCTGTTTCTCCTTTTCATACTCAAATTGCATTTCAGCCTGCGTTATTTTTCCCTGTGTTTCCAATTTAAAGAGGCTATCGCTTAATACTTTATATTCTACTTGCCTTTTATAGGCCTCATCAAAATTTCCGTTTTCAGCAAGTGATAATGATAATTGGTTAAGCGCAGCGGCCTTACCCGGCATTGAATTAGCTATCTCACAATAAGTAATTGCAAGAATTAGATTTTCTATTGCTAGCTCCAAATCGCCTTCAGCGCTGTATACTGTGCCAAGATGAAAATATGATTTACATAATCCATGATTATCCCCTTGTTCTTTTCTTATTTCAAAGGCTTCTTTAAATATGCTTTCAGCTAATGCATACCTGTCAGTTTTGATATAAATAATTCCCATATTAGAATATATGGAAGGAAGGGTTCGCATATCATTTGCCCTTTTGCTCATAGTTGAGGCCCGTGCAAAATACTCCAATGCGAGATCATATTTACCTGTATTGTCATACACAATACCAATATTATTGAATAGTCGTCCTCTGGTTTGATTAGCAGTTATTGTGTCGTTCTTGTGGAATTTATCTATCAGGCTCTCACTTGTTAAAAAATTGCTTAGTGCACTTTCATAATTTTGCTGATAAAAATAAATTAGGCCCATTGAATTATAGACTAGCAAGTTGCCATCATTATCTGGATAATTCTGATAAATAGCTCGAGCCTTTAATTGATAATCCAAAGAAAGCTCAAAATTACCCTTGAGGATGTTGGTGCCACCAAGTGCTGAATAGCACTTGGCAATTAATGTATCATAAGAAGTCTCCTGAGCCAAGTCTAACGCTTTGTTATGATAAAATAAACCTGAATCTAGACTCTGTTTCTCAACGATATGTCCAACTTTTATGAACAAGTTTACTTTTTCAACTGTATTGCCGGATTGTTCAATTCTATGTAAAAGGCTATCAACATTTTGAGCCCCAACTTGGGCTTTTAGTGAAAAAAATAATGTTATGGTAATGAATAAACTCCTTGACATGACCAAAATTTATTTTCGAATATAGATAATTTGTTAGTTATTACACTTTCTTCACGGTTAGGTGCAAAGTAATTTTGATTCTAATAATAAGTCATATAGGCTGTTTAGATAATTGAAAATACCCTACTTTTGCAAATGAATGTGGTGATAGCCATTGCTACACTATATTCATTTAAATTTTACACGTTCTTTTAATTACCGTAAATGCTTAACCGCAGAACATTACGAATCAAAGCAATGCAAACCATGTTTGCAT
>CAYGNU010000021.1:0-11467 GCA_964351175.1 uncultured Roseivirgaceae bacterium
ATATTGATTAATTGTGTCTATAATTTTTTATTTATTATATTTAACATATACATAAATTATATTAATGCATTACACATTACATCAACTGAAAGTTTTTGTTAAAGTCTGCGAGCTAAAAAGCATCACAAAAGCTGCTGACGAACTCCATCTGACTCAACCTGCCGTTTCTATCCAACTAAAAAAACTGCAAGAGCAGTTTGACATTCCACTGACTGAAGTTATAGGCAGGCAGTTGTATGTTACTGAATTTGGAGAACAAATTTTCACTCTAAGTGAGACACTTTTGGAAGGTGCTGAGAGAATAAATGACACCGCTAACTTATACAAAGGGTTATTTACAGGCCGTATCAAAATCTCCTCCGTATCGACTGGAAAATATGTCATCCCCTATTTTCTAACACGGTTTGCCAGGGAGCATCCCAGTATTGATTTGGCCATAGATGTAACCAATAAAAATCTTGTTGTTGAAAGTCTTACACGTAATGATACAGACTTTGCCCTAGTATCAGTTTTACCTGAACTTGCTTTAGATAGAATTGAGTTGATGGATAATGTACTGCATCTGGTCAGTGGTGAAGAATATTTTGACAAAACGGAGAACATGACGTTAAAAAAATTGGCTGAATTACCACTGATTTTTAGGGAACAAGGTTCTGCCACAAGAAAGGCTATGGAAGGATTTTTAAATACACATAAAATAAGACCGAAACGCGCACTAGAGCTTACTTCCAACGAAGCTGTAAAGCAAGCTGTAATGGCAGGTCTGGGTTTATCAATAATGCCGCTACTTGGATTAAGTCATGAATTACAACTCAAAAGCATGAAAACGGTACAATTAAAAGGTCTACCTATTAAAACCAATTGGAATTTGGTTTGGGCCAGCGGAAAAAACTTGACTCCTGCATGCCAGGCATTAGTTGAGCATATCAGAGTACACAAGGAAGAGATTATTAAAACACATTTTTAGTCATTCTTTAGCAAATACTTTATTTAACATAACTTAATCAGATGAGAATATCAATCATACTATTTTTGTTTTTTGCTTTTACGCTATTATCATGCGGAGATAAAGCAGAAAGCGCTCTGACTACCTTTGAAGTTTACTGTGAAATGGTTTCAAATGACGCCAAACCTCTGGCGTTAAGCCAGCCTATGGGCAGCGAATTATTAGATGGGCAATGGAAAGAATTTCAAAAAATAGCAGGTGAATATAATGTTCTATTATTTAGAGAAGATAATTTTCCTATCTCTGCCCTATTTCCTGCCGGAACTACTGAGAAAAAATCTGTCGTGTTAATTTACAAAGGCAACCGGCTAAAGCAATATGAACAATGGAAAGTTGATATTGAGTCTACAGAACGTTCTGATACTCAACAGCAAGAAGCTCTTGCAAGAAGGTTCGGCAGATTATTAGGTTATAGTCCGCAAGGAATTAATCAATTGCTTAGCAAAAATTCTGCTTTTAGAAGTTTATCATCATTTGGAGTTGAACAGCAGATAACCCACTTGTATTATGATAATGTTAAGACTGCCATTGACTTTTATAAAAATGTTATTGGTTTTAATGAAGTAGATTCTGCCCTATTTCAGATAAGCCAAGATGCTTTTATTAAACTAAATCTAATAAACGAAGATCACCCAGTTGGTCAACCCAAATCCACTGCCATTGCCTTTCTAACCGATCAACTTCCTGAATGGTATACGCATTTACAAAAGCAAAACGTGGCTATAAAGTACACCTACAAACCAAGAGAAGGAGGACCCCATGATGGATTTGTTGCTTTGGATCCAGGGGGTTATTTATTAGAGTTTGAGCAGTTCAAGCAGCATCCTGAAAACGAATTGTTTATTGCAGTGCTTGCCGAGGCGCCAAGAATAAAGACTTCTAATAACACATTAAATTTCTATGGTTCCATCACCTGGACTTATCATAAAGACATGCTTAAAATGCAAAAGTTTTACGAAGAGGTTTTGGGCTACCAAATGGTAGCAGACCAAGGCTGGACCAAAATTTATCAAACCTCCTCCACTGGCTTTATTGGATTAGTTGATGAACGAAGAGGCATGGAAAACTACGCAGAAACGAAAGCGGTGGAAATAGAATGGAAAGTATCCAAAAAAGATGAGTTTGATAATTATGGGGAGAAATACTGGAAAGTGTTTAATTATTCTGAGGGTACCTTTATTGGTCCAGAGAAATATAAGTACACTATAAACTAGATTTAACAAAACTAGTTAAAGAATGTTGATATAAATTATGTCTTAGATAAAACCCATTTGCTATTTAGGGTGTTGAAATGGTAGTTTAAAATTTAAATTCCTTTAATTGTATAATTAATTCGAATTATCATATTGAATTATTCAATTTTAAACGAAAATTATTCAAGTAGTAATCAAAACCGTAATTAATTTGAAAGGAGTAAGAAATCATTAAAACTACTGCCATTATACAGACTGGACAGTTTCTAATTAAGAGATTAGTTTTAATTGCTTTCATAATCGCTTGTTTTTTTAATTCTACGTTTGCTCAGTTCTACCCTGCCAAAGTATATTCCATCCGTGATGGCATGCCTACAAATGCTATTTATGATATAGCACAATCGAAGAAGGGTATTATGTGGTTCTTAACCGCCAAAGGAGTAGTAAATTATAACTCATTAAATTGGCAGCTGTTCCCAGATAGTCTTGAATTACCAAACACCGCATTCTCTTTTATTAAGTCACTTGAGGACGGCTCAATTTGGGTGGCAGGTCAGAATAGTAAATCATTCGTTATAAAATATTATGCTAATAAACATTGGCAAGAGATCAATATCGCTAATCTTCCTGAAATAGAAGGTAAATTCACATTCGATGTTAAGATTGAAGATCAAGGAGGATATTCGATTCTCATTTGCCATTTTAACATGGCCTTTATATATGACACTCAAAGTAATGTTCTGACAAAAACGGTAGTCTCAGATCAAAATAACTTTTCAATTAATGCATCAAGTTTCAAAAACAACCATGCCTATTTGTCAACTTCAGAAGGACTATGGGTTCTAGATAGTAGTTTGAATGAGCACCCCATTAACGAGTTATTAAGTCGTAATAAAGAAATATTACAGCTTCATTGGAATAATGATAATCTCTATTTATTGGGCTTAGGTTGGCTTGGCCATTACAAAAACGGTGTGTTCAACTATTTAAGTACGAATACTGGTGTTGATAACCGAAGCCGGTTTAATAAGCATAACCTTACCATTGATCAATTTGATCGCATCTTTTATAGTAGCTTTAGCTCTGCCAAGTATTTTGACAAACAATCTGCCTCTGGCAAAACTCTTTATGTCAACGGCCGCATTTTTAATGCCTTGAGCAATAAAATATATGTGGATATAGAAAACAATGTATGGGTAGGGGATCATAGAGGATTGTTCAAATTCAATGTGCTTCGATTTAAGAATTACAATGAAAACACAGAGTTGGCTGAAGATGAAGTAACCGCCATTCTCCAAATTAAAGACGATATCATTTTGGCTAACGCCAAGCATCTCAATTTTTTAACTGAAGGCTCAATTACCAAAAAAATATCCCTTGGTCAAATCGATGGAACTCGTGTGCTTGACATGGCCATAGATCATTTAGATCAAATTTACATCGCAAGTAACACAATGGGTTTACTAAAGTACGATGGCAAAATCATCGAAAATATAAACTGGAACAAATTGCCTGATGAAACAGGAATTACCTCTGTTGAATACTTTAATGGTATAATTTATTTCACTTCAAACCACGCAATTTACATGCTAAATCAAGGTGAGATACTTACAAGCATTCAAATTTCAGGCGTCAGAAATTTACAGCTTTTGAATAGTGACACTCTGGTAGCATTAACAAACTCTCGAGGTTTCCTTTTTTACGATCCATTGATGGGCGATACGACACGTTTTGTTTCATCAAATAGCACTTATAACAGTGTTTACTCAATCGTCAAGTGGAGGGGAACCTACTATATAGCAACAGCCGGTGGGCTAGCTACCATTAGGAATGGTGAAATTGTTCCTTTTTATATAGATGAAAAAATGAATCGAGTTGCAATTTATAGCCTTCTGGTAACTAGAGATGATGAACTATGGATGGGAACTAATGAAGGGGTTTTCATTTGGGATGGAAATACTTTAATCAATTATAATAAGAGCTATGGATTAGTTGGCGATGAAGTCAATAGAAATGCATTTATTCAAGATAATAGTGGTAAAATATGGATTGGCACTGAAATGGGCGCATCTGTGTACAATGTGGACGAGGATCTAAGTTTAAAAATTAGACCAAAACTTCATTTGGAAAATGTTCTTACTCAGAATGAAACTGTTATAAACTCAACTGAACAGGAATTGGCTTATGATGATAATACAATAGAATTTGACTTTTTAGCTATTTCATTTTTTGATGAGGAACAGATAACTTATCGTTATAAGCTTGATGGGTTTGATGACGACTGGATATATATTAATAATCCTAACTCAAACTCTGTGCGTTATACCAACCTACCTTCCGGTGATTATAAATTTTCCGTTGAAGCCGGAATCTCTAATAACCAATGGAGCGAACCTGAGAGCATTATATTTACCATTACCAAACCCTTCTACACAGCATCTTGGTTTATACTTCTTATTATCATTTTAATACTACTTGTCCTTTATACTATTTATCGAATACGGTTTTATGTAATTCTTAAAAATCAGAAAAAGCTACAGCGAGAGGTATTATTAAGAACCAGAGAAATACAGTTAATGAATGAAGAGATTCAGGCTCAAAATGAGGAGTTAAAAACGCAGAGCGAAGAAATAGTTACTACTAATGAAAAGCTTGAAGCTACGGTTCAAGAACGCACTCGCCAACTTAGAGAACAAAATGAAAAATTATCTGAATATGCGTTTATTAACTCTCATGAACTAAGGGCACCAATTTGTAGAATTATAGGCCTACTCAATTTGTTGAAGTTTATCCCTAAAGATGAGCATCAAAATATCCTTAAACTTATTCAGCAAACAGGTGTTGAGCTAGATCAAATTTCGAGAGATATTAATAGCATGCTCGATAATGTAGATCTTACTGAATTAGAGGAGTTAAATAGTATTGAAGTAATAAATGCTGAGAAGAAGGCAAATCAAAAAGATGTTTGAAAGGGTAAATCAATCTCGTAAAAAACACTCATAATGTAATAAGTATTACTGTTGTCCATTTCTTACCTCGCACTATACAACTTCAATCTCAACAATTCCAACACCGAGTATTTAATAGCTGGGTTTTGAGGATTAGTAATACCATATCTTCGATTTACAAGGTCACCTATATCTGATATTTTAAAAATTGGACCTGCTACATCTAGACCATCTGAAGTACAGTTATTTGAATAAACAAGCCGGATATATTTCATCTTACGCTCCTGTTGGTAAGTAACATTGTTGCGTTCCATTTGCTCCACAATCTCAAATTGATATTCAAAACACTCAAGCGCATAACTATCTATCGACACTGGTTTGATTTCTTCACAAATCCATCTGGGTGAGGTTTGCATAAGCGCACGGTAAGCACGATCCGTCATTCCAAAATGATAAAGGAACTGTGAATAGGCAACCGGTATTTTAGTATTCTTAGGATAATAGCCAACAATATCTCCCCTGCTCATGGCATCAAGTAATATCTTGGGAACTTGAGCGGCCATCTGATTTTGCTTCTCCTTTAGTGGTACAGAAGATACTATTAGTTGTGCGAAGGAAGTAACAGAAAGCATTACCAGTAAAGCTATCATTAGTGCAATTTTCATCTCACCCTTATTAAAGTTGATAATTGAACTTCAGTGTCTGGAATAGCTCCTTCCTTTTCAAGTTTAAAGGTGACATTACTGCTAGGTTCTTCCAACTTAGGATAACTCTTTAACTTATAAATATTCCCTTGGTCATCAACTGTGAACATGCTAAACTTCCTGTCCCTGATAAGGGTAAAATTTTTCTTCCAGTTATACTCCCTAAAGTAGATAACCGTGTTCAACCCTTCATAAACCACATATACATCCGTATTTATAGCAGTATTGTTTTGATTAACAAACTGTGGGACATAAGGTACAAACTCTTCTGAATCAATAATCTTATCATAATTATATAAACCAAAATCAAATATTTCCATGGTTTGGAAAGCAAGGTTGCGCAGTGAATCTTGGCGTGCCCATAGTGAATCTACCAACCATTCATCTCCCCATTCAGATTCAGCGTTTTCTAAACTTGCCTCATTATTAGAGACCATACCACTGCCCCAGAGATCATCATCATTACTATTTAAAAAAAGGTTTTGAATTCGGTTGGTATAAGAATCCCAATTTCTAGTTTTATAATTATAACTAAATCCTTCCATAGAGACATCAATATCTTTAGCATCCAATGCTAGTCTTACAACAATAGAACGGTCTTCATGAACCTGGACGGTATCTTTACCATTTAGACAGTACATCTCAAACATCCCATTAGATTGCAAATAGAATGACTTACCCATAAGCTCTGTAGTCATGTTAATACCATGAATCAGTGTCTGGATAGGTGTACGCAGTTCACGATATAAGAGCGTTACAACATCAACTTCACTAAATTCTACCTCAAAAGCGTTACTCGGAATAAATATCAAGCTACCCGAGTGATGCATAATCTTAGAACACTCCGTAGTACTTACAATATAGCTAGAGAATGGTGCTTTGAGATCACTAAGCTTAGTTTGGCCGAGAACCTGAATACTCATAAGCAAGACTAGCACAATAACTAATGAAGCATTTCTCATAGCATATTTTTTGAATGCTAAGTAATATACAAAAGTCATTTAGGCTCTCAAAAAATGACATCACATTTAGTGATAACATAGGCACCTAATCACCCTATATTAACCATAATTAATCTTGATTGAACACTTTTCATGCATATGTTCTTACTTTTAAGGCCAATAGTTCATCAGCAATGGATGTTAACACTTTATCAATGAACAGGTCATTCAGTATCGCAATTCTGATTTCAGTAATAGTCTTAAATTTTCATCAAATTCTATTTTCAGAATTTGCCTATTCTGATAGTTATGAATTCCTTTTGAATTCTGATGGCCCATATTTCTTTAACAGGTGGGTTCAGAGTGGAAGACCATTATTTGGTATAGGTGCTCAATGGATATTCACAAATCTTAACATCTCAGATTTAATGTGGGTCAGGAGTTTTTCGCTGTTGGGAATGTCAGCATTCTCAACAACTCTATTCTTCATATCATCCAAATATTATAGTAACATATTATCCCTATTGATTGCCATAGCTGTGGCCTTGTCACCCTCATCAATTATAACAACGCTATGGACTTCCACATTTCAAGTATCATGGTCATTATTATTAGGACTGTTAGCAGGCTGGCTTGTTATTTCACAGATTGACAAAAGCTTGAAAATCTGGCACTTTATAGTTGTTCTAGTATTATCATTAATCTCCTTAAATCTTTATCAACCGGGTTTCACTGCCTTCATTATACCAATTGCCCTCGCCTTTATTAATAAAAAACTAAGTACTAAGAAGCTTGCGATTTCAATAGGCATGCACCTATCTATTTACGTAATTTATTTTACCTTATTCAAGTTCTCACTTCATTATTATGACATTAATCCTGAATCAAGATCAGGCTTGGACCTCAATATTTTCAGTTCATTAAAGTGGTTATTCAAACACCCGTTTAAGCAAGCATCTTATTTAGGACTAATTTTTTCTCCTAAGTGGGTGCTTACAGCATTTACCTTATTAATATATGCGGCAGTGGTTGTCAACGGCTTAATTTACGGTCAAAAAGACAAGTTGAAGATTACTTACTACTTTGCTGGACTTATACTACTGTACGTTCTATCTATACTCCCTAACTTTATCGTTGTTGACAGATTTTTCCCGTATCGCATGTTAACAGTTATGATATTGCTCCATATTATCATTTTAGCCCATGCTGTTAACCAATTTAAAAAAGCAAAATTAAGGTTGGTAATTATTATCTCATTTTCGGTAATAACAATTTTAGCAGGATATTTTAACACTAACTATGCGTTCATTGACATTCAAAAAAAGGAATATCAAATTGCTGATACTTTCATTAGTCAATTGGATGAAAGCATAAATACTCTTTATGTCTCACCTCCTGGTTATCAATATCTTGCTGAGAGCAATCATCTTAGCAGGGTTGTTTCAGATGAATTTGGGATATTATCCAACAGCATACCTTGGGTAACTGAACCGTTTTTCCAGCTGCTGCTTAATAAATACAATCTTGATATTGATGTCGTAATTTTAGATGCAGAAAAGTCTGCTCCACTGAGTAAGAATTCAGTAATTTTTGATTGCGAGAAAGAATGGGCTAACTCAAAGTATTAACTACAAAAAAGTTTGCATTACAATCCTTAGTCAAGTTTAATGAAACGCAGCTAGTGATAAAGTATTTTATAATAACGGTAAGTTGCCAACTAGCAGGAGGTCAGAGATATAAGGATGTCAAAAATTCTAATCTTAGAGCTTGAGGTTTGGTATCTCAATGGTAAAAACGGTGTTATCCATAACCTTTGAGGAAACCTCAATCCTACCCCCTAATGCCACTGCTGATTCACGAGCAATATATAACCCAAGTCCTGATCCATTAGAAATCTCTGTTCCTCTATGGAACATATTAAATACCATATTTATCTGCGATTCTTCAATACCTATACCATTGTCTTTAATCCTAATTATATTTTTCGAATTAACCTGTTCTATCTCACATTTGATATAAGAATCTGCAGAACGTTTAGAATATTTAATAGAATTAGAAATAACATTTCGCAGGATAATTCCTAACCGATCCTGATCAGTAATTATCTCTTCAATTTTATTAGTATAAACCTCATACGCAATGTCATTTAAAGGGTGCAAATGTTGAAGTTGAGCATAGATATTATTAAGGTATTCTTTAATATTAATCTTTGCCGGTGTAGTTTCAGTTCTAGAATTTCTAGTAAAATCAACTATATCAGAAGTATAATTATCAAGTTTGGAAATAGAACTTTCGATATGGTGTATATAAGTATCTTTACTTTCCGGGTTACTCTCTGTTTTATAGAGATTAACCAACCCTTTAACTGATGCGAGTGGCGCTCTCATATCGTGGGAGACACTATAAACAAACCTATCAAGCTCATCATTTATCTTCTTTAACTTCTCATTTTGGTCTATCAGTGCCGTATTAAACTCCTCCAATTTCTTTCTCCTGTTAGTCTCAAATTCATCATTTATAGCTTTAAATACCAACACCAGAACCGAAATACAGACGACTGCTGAAATGCTAATAAATATATTTAATTGATTTGAGTTAGGGAAAAGTACAAGAAGACTCAAAGGGGTTACCATGGTTACAATGGCGCAAACAATCACTGCTGACCTTTTCCTAAATAAAACAGTAGCAATGATTAACCCTCCAAGCATTAAACCAAGCAACCCTGGACTACTAGCTGAACCATTTACAGTAGCTATAAAAGGAAGAAAAATGAACATATAGACATATATGTTTACTGCAGCATAATATCTTCCAAATTTTAATAATATATATGAAATCAGAGAGAGAATAACAGATATTGAGGCAGGAATAACAGTTGGAATTTTCCAATAGGGTTCAATGTCACTAAAAAAAGGCACGCCTATTAAACCTATTACTACAAATATTGGCCAGAGTACCCGAATCATTAAGCTCAGGTATTTAGTTCCACTTATAATATGATTTTGATCAAAATTCTCAGACTCGCTCATTGAGAAAAATATAAAACTTAAAGCTTAAGTAATTTATGTAAAATAAGAGTGATTTTCAATTTCAGATAAATAATTAAATGATATTGAGGCTTTTACAGATTTTTTTCTTCCCACTATTATTATGCAGTAACAGGAAAAGCTGAACCCACTCCCCTAAGTATAGCAAGTTGTAAGTTTTGGCGAAGTTTTTTTCCAGAAAAGTAGGCGAAAACCTTGTCGATAGTCTTCTATAAAGAAGTCAAAAATAATTTCGCTAAATTATAGGATGAAAATTGACTGGAAAAATCACTTCATAGCTTTCTTAAGTGCCTTCTTAGGAATACTAATTGCTTTTTATCTTGAGGATTTAAGAGAAGACAGGCAGGATAATGAAAAACTTGAAACTGCCTATAAATTGGTACTTATTGAGATTGAAAATAATATTGGTATCTATCAAAAAAACACCAAGCTGATTGGCAGTTTCGTTAAATATTACGAGAATATCTATGATTTAGCTTTTGGGAAAGTTGATGTCATAAATATGCGACTTCCTGAATATATGGAAATAATTATGGATAGTACATTAACATATAGGCTTGCTAATTATAACGTTACAATAAAGGACAGTTCAGTGAGCATAAGAAGATCTGGACCCATTGATAATGATGGAAACTACGATTTAAACTTTGACATCCTACCGAAGACAGGAATTGCAACGAGTGCATGGTCTTCATCACTTAGCTCGGGTATTTTCACCCAATTACAACCTCAGAAGCTCAGCAAAATGACTGAACTATATGATTGGATTAATAATGACCTTGGTCGAAACGAATATGGGATTTATGAATATGGAATTGCCATTGATAGGCAATTTGATATTATAGATCAAATAATCTATTATTATAAGGTGTTGCTTGAGGTTCAAGGGATGAAGCTTAAACATATTAAACCTCTCTATAATCAAATTAAGGAAATAGATAAGATAGAAAAATAAATACTATCAACAATAAAACACATCTACTCCTTCAAAACCATATCGATACACATCACTGCAGCAATGATAAGCATCCTCAACCTATTATTTTGCGGTACGCTTTCATCGATTTTAAGCATATAGTTATCGGCAGAGGTGAATAGTTCTTTGCCAAAGCCTGCCCATTGTTTACTCACATGAGCAAACTCATGACCTTCTTTTACAAATTTAAAATCCCAACTCGTCCACTTTCCTTTGAGTGTACTAACTACATTGTCATTCTGATCCAACAAATTAAACTTGCCTCCAATACTAAAAAACTGTTGTTTAAACTTTCCAATGAGGTTATCCTTTTCATCAAAGACTTCCACCGTAGATAAAAATATAGAAATCCCTCTTTTAACGGTGATCAGTACCTCACCCGTAGGGTCTTTAATCATCACTTCAAAAGGCGTCATCCTTTTATAGTCTGTAAACCGAAACATTTTAGTAAAGAAGCCTAGGTTAGGCTCTCTACATTCCAAAATCATTTCTTGGGTCTCAGGATCATAGATATCATAATTATTGGATGCCTTGAACATGCCTACATGTTCCTTTACAAAAAAGAGGTTTCTGTTAAATACTGGATGCATAGTCTGAAGTTAATTGACGCAAAAGTTAAGCATTTGCTGGCTGTCTGTGACCCACCCAAGTG
>CAYGNU010000021.1:11477-18197 GCA_964351175.1 uncultured Roseivirgaceae bacterium
TTCAGGATTTGTAAATGACGCGTTACCAGCCGGATTTCCTCCTGTAACGTGAAAATCACTAAAACCGGCATTCTGATTCATGTAAATTCCACCTGTCAAGTTAAATGACACCGGAGTTGCTGCCAATGACATTTCATCGGCTATATGCTCCCTAACGTCAGCATCTGTTGTATATGCTCCACAAGATATAGCTCCATGCTCAATCGCCATTTCCTTTGCTAAAGCCACAGACTCCTCGGTGTTTTTAGTTTTTATCAATAAGGCTATCGGCCCGAATAATTCTGTACTAAACTTATCTTTATCTGCTGCGTCTAATGCAATAACTGCAGGGGTTGAAATTCTAGCATTAGCAAACATTGGGTTTTCGATACTTCTTGACTCCAACAATACCTTTCCTCCAATCTCACCAATCTTTGCTACTCTCTGGCTTGTCATTTTATTTTGAATGGCACCAAGAACAAATGGTCCCGCTTTAGGATTATCAACTAATCCATTGATATTCTCAATTAGTTTAGCAGCAAATTCATCAAAGCTTACTTTCCCATCAGGAGTATCAATACCATCTGCTGGGATATAGAAGTTTTGCGGAGCAGTACACATTTGGCCGCTATACAAGGTCAAAGAGAAAGCTAAATTAGCCGCCACTTTATCAATGTTATCTGCAGAATCTAATATAGCAGAATTAACACCAGTTTTTTCTGTAAATACAGCTTTACCATCTAGTTTTTCTAGGTAGCTACCAAAATTAGAATTGCCGGTAAAGTCAATAATCTTTACTGACTTATCTTCTGCTAATTCTTTTGTGATCATATTATCATAAGTATCAACCGCTAATTGGCAGATATTAGGATCGAGGTTATTTTCCGCCAGTACATTCTGAATTTCAGCAACAAAAATGGCCATAGGTAACACTGCACCAGGGTGAGGCTTAACAATCACACTGTTGCCTGTCATCAAACTTGCATAAACACCAGGAACACTATTCCACGTAGGGAAAGTAGAACAGCCAATAACTACACCTATGCCTTTAGGCACTGCACGCCATTCTTTATCTAATGTTAAATTGTATTTGCCCATTGGCTTGTCCCAAACTACTGCGCCAGGGAAACGGCTTAACTCTTCATGTCCAGAGGCAATTGCCTCCAGTGCTCTATCTGCAGCATGAGGGCCAGATGCCTGAAAGGCCATCATATAGCCTTGACCTGTGGTATGCATAGTTGCATAGGCAACTTCAAAAAATCTGGCTTTAATTCTTTCTAGTGATTCGATTAGAATACCTGCTCTATCATCAGCGCTTACCTTCCTCCAAGTATGAAAAGCTTTATCAGCTCTATCTATTAATGTTTTAGCATCAAAGGCCGGATATTGAATATTCAATGGTTCTTGCAAATACGGAGACTCCTCCACCCCTATCCATGAAGATGGGTTTTCCTGCTTCAATTCTTCAAATTTCTTGCCTACACTGCCTTGAAATTTCTTTCTGCCATCAGCATCTGCAGTTTCGCCATATATGGTTGGAGAAGGATGCTCCGGATATGCTGCAAAAAATGTTCTGTCATGAAGGGCCTTTATTGCCTTAGTTAAAATATCTTTATGCTTTGTATATAAACTCATGCTGTTAGATTTTTATATTTTTAATTAGGATAGCGAAGATAAGCTATATCAATAAAAAATTTCAATCGGTTGCGCTCTACTTTGATGAAGATTTAAAAAGTTACAATTAGATAAAAAACGATATAAAGAAAGAATCCTGTTTACATTGAAGTGGCTTTTAAATATCACCCTATTTTTTCTTGTCATGGCATCAGCCTATGCACAGAAAACATATCATCTACCAAAGGGTGTTTCTTCAGATCAATATGATAATAATACCATAATTATTAAGCTAAAGAATGGAGATTTAACTAGCTTAAAAAGTAGGAGCTTAAGGTCTAACAAGCTCATCAATGCAAAAAGAGCCGTTGAACATATTTCAAGTAAAAATTCCTCCCACCCATTAGCCAATATTTTTAAAATTGAAGTGGCTAATGGTGAGCAATTACTCAACACTATTAATGAACTGCTGCAGGATGAAAATGTAGTTTATGCCGAACCCTATTTTAACCATCGCCCATTATTTATCCCTAATGATCCCGGAGCCAATCCAACTACAGGCCAACAGACTTATCTATCTGTTGTTAAAGCTTATGATGCCTGGACCATAGAAAAGGGTGATTCTTCCATTGTTATCGGCATGCTTGATTCAGGCGTTCAATTAGATCATCAGGATCTAGCAGAACAAATAGCCTATAACTTTGCAGACCCTGTTAATGGCATTGATGATGATGGAGATGGTTTGATAGATAATTTCGCAGGCTGGGATATTGCCAATGGCGACAACAACCCAACGGCCGATACAGATCCACATGGTACCCAAATAACGGGGATGTCATCGGCAAGAGTAAACAATGGAGAAGGTATCGCTGGTACAGGATTTAATTCTAAATTTCTCCCAATAAAAATATTCACCAGTGGCTCCAATTTTTTCAGATTTGGATATGAGGCTATTGCGCTGGCCGCTGATTTGGGTTGCAAAGTCATTAATCTGTCTTGGGGTTCGCCCGGTAGTTACAGCCAATATGGACAAGATATTATCAATTATGCAGTATTAGAAAAAGATGCAGTGATTGTTGCTGCGGCAGGCAATACACCGGATTTTTTAGATTTTTACCCAGCTTCATTTGATAATGTGATCTCTGTTGGAGCAACTGATATGTTAGACAATAAAACTTGGTTTTCCACATTCAGTTATAATATTGATATAATGGCACCTGGTCAGAATATATACCATGTGGATAATGATAGTTTATATAGAGCCAACGGTTCAGGCACAAGTTTTTCTTCACCAATGGTGGCCGGAGCAGCAGCCTTAGTTCGGGCTAGATTTCCTCAGCTAAACGCTGTTCAGGTAATGGAAAGAATGCGTGTAACTTCGGATGACATATATGATGTAGGCACTAATAGTGAATTTGAAGGACTTATAGGCAAAGGACGTTTAAACATGCTTACTGCATTGAATGACATTTCTACACCATCAATAAGACTCAAAAATATCACTTATGATAACGGGTTTGGATCAAAAGTATATGCTGAAGATACACTCAACATTTCAATGGATATTATCAATTATCTAAATGTCGCGAAGAACACTACACTATCCATTTCTTCTAATTCACCATATGTGCAGGTTATATCAGGAGAATTTAATATCTCAAGCCTTCAAAGTATTGACACCATAAACAATAACAGTTCACCCTTTCAGGTAGTCATAGCTAGTGATCTCCCCTCTACTGAAGATTTGATTTTTAGGGTAGATATTATGGGAGAAAGTTATAAAGACTTTCAGTACTTCACTATTCAGAGTTCCCCTAATTATGTCGATTTCAAATCAGGTCAGTTAGAAATGACCATAGCAGGTGATGGTGATTTGGGATTTGATAGAGACGGCTTTTCATCTGGAATAGGCATTAACTATCAACAAGTGAGTATCGCTGAGAATATTGGCTTCATGCTAGGCACTAATAAATTAAGTGTGAGTGATAACATTCCAAATAACTTGACGCTCAATACAAGTGATGACGATTTTAATAGTCTAAAAAATATCAAAGAATATACTAATGGTATTACCAAAAAAGATACTAGATCTGTTTTTAGCGTTGCTGACAGCATAATTATTGAACAAAGGGCAATTTCCGATGCTATCTCTGACTTCATTATTCAGGAATATAGAATAATCAATACAGGCACTGAAACTTTGAATAATCTTCATGTTGCCCTCTTCTCTGATTGGAATATTGGAAATAAAGATTTTAACAAGGCAAATTGGGATGGCTTGAATAAACTTGGCTATGTATATGATGGCAATACTTATGTCGGTATAGCCCTTTTATCAGACCAAGATTCAATTTATTCAGCGATCAATAATCGTAACTTCAATGGTAATGCAACTGATATTCCTTTGCTCTTAAATGACAGTATAAAGTACAGTCACAGTTCGCAAGGAATATTAAAAACTACTGCTGGTGACGCTAATGATGGAAATGATGTTTCGCATTTTATAGGTGGCACCATTGCTGATCTTGAAGTAAACAAGGCAGAGAAAGTAGTTTTTGTTTTTGTGGCTGGGCATAGCCTAGAAGAATTAATTGATAATAAAATTGCTGCCGTAGAGTTTTACAATTCATATAACGTAAGCCCTCCTGTTATTGAGGTTGCTGAAACCTGTTTCGACCAGCCAGCAGATATCGATCCAGAAGGAACAAACTATGACTTCTATTCAGACATTGCATTAACTGATCTTGTTTACTCAGGAGAGGTCTTTACAACACCAAATATTACAGCTCCAACAACTTACTATGTGGTGAATAAAGATCAAGCTTATCCGAGCGATATATTCAAGATTATAGCTAAACCAAAATTCGTCAATGCAGATTTTATGGCTGATCCCAATCCACTTTTGCTAGATGAGACAGGTAAAAAGACAGTTCATTTTACTGATAAAAGTATTGATGGCATTTCATGGTCTTGGAACTTAGACAATGGCTTTACCTCTACACAAAAGAACCCATCCACGCTTTATACATCAACGGGTTCTTATGACATTCAGTTAACTGTTACCAATGATATTGGATGTGTAGAAAACATCACAAAATCTATAACGGTAGCCAATAGAAGTAACAAACCAAACATCAATAATTTTAACATTTGTAAGGGCGATGAAATCATGCTTTCTGCTACTAATGCTACTAATCTGGAGTTTTACAGTGATGCGGAATTAACTGATCTTGTTCATACAGGCATTGACCTTTTGGGTTCATATAATGCTAATACTACTTTTTATATTATCAGCAAAGATTCTGTATATGCCAGTAACGCACAGGCAGTGTTTATCAATGTTGATGATGTAAAGTCTGATTTCAGCTACGAGCCAGATACTGTAGACCTTTCTTCATCCACCATTGTTACATTTAATTCAAAAGCTCAAAATGAGGCATTGTACTTCTGGTATCTTAATGATGAACTTCAGGCAGTAAATGAAAATATTACAATTGATTATGGTG
This sequence comes from uncultured Roseivirgaceae bacterium, assembly GCA_964351175.1. Taxonomy (GTDB): domain Bacteria; phylum Bacteroidota; class Bacteroidia; order Cytophagales; family Cyclobacteriaceae; genus Fulvivirga. The sequence goes on from CAYGNU010000021.1 coordinate 16,577, forward strand.
CGTTTAGTTCTTTCACCATCAAGCAAGTAGCTGAGAGTAGTAATGGTTGTTTTGATTCCTTAGTACAAGTCATTACCCCTACCCAAAGTTCAAAACCTGATTTTGCGGATGTCACTATCTGTAAGGGTGAAAGGGTTTCTGTTAATCCAGAAGGGAATTATTATCACTTCTATTCAGATGAGGGCCTTACTGACTTAGAAGCTAAAGGGTCAGCGGTAAGTCTAGCCAATATTTCAAATGACACTACCATTTATATCACCAATAATGCAAGCTTAACAGAGAGTGAGCCTTTAGCCCTCAACATAAATGTGAGCGACTTTCAAGCCAGTTTTACTATCACTAATCCGTTGAACCTTTATGATGCACAATCGCCAGTCATCAATAATACTTCCATTGGTGCATTACATTATGTCTGGTTGGTTGATGGTGATACAGTTAGTACCGAAATTTTACCAGAATTGAATTTCACCATACCCAATAGTTATGACCTTAAACTAGTAGTGACTGATAGCTTGGGTTGTGTCGATGAAAGTACTATCGCCCTTGAAGTAGTGAATATTACCGGTTTGGATGAAAATAATTTTTTAAAGATTTTTCCAAATCCGGTAAAGGATTATCTCACCATTCATAGCCCAGAAAAAGTGGAAGTCCAGTTATTCAATTCATCTGGGGCATTAATTCATTCGGGAAATGGTATGGACATAAAAATTGTCACTGCTCAATGGAATAATGGCTTGTATTTTATTCGAGTTCAGCGTAAAACTGAAATCAGCTGGTTTAAAGTGATAAAAGACTAGCGTTGAACAATTAAAATGCGCCTTATAAGCCATTTATAATAATAAAATATTACATCCCCTGACACAGTTCAGGGGCATCCCCACGAATTGAATTCAAGAAGAGGTACCGGAACAGGTCCGGCAAGGTGTTAAATTCTATTTTTATTATTAATGGTCTTACGACATAAAGCTTAATCTTGCTCAGCAAACACCTTTTTAAGTAGCTCGGTTGTTCTAGCCAAAGGATCTTTTCTAATATTCATTTCCTCCTTGGCGATTAAAGTAAAAAGCCCTTCTATCGCCTTATCAGTTGCATACCCCTCCAAATCATCATTTACCTTTTCAACAAAAGGAACTTTGTTATAGGTTGTTACTATATCTCCATAGTATTTGGTGGCACTGGTCTTGTCCAACGCTCTTTTTATAACTGGCTGAAAACTAGCCTTTAATTGAGATGAAGTAGTACGCATTAGGTATTGAGTAGCCGCATCTTTATCACCTTTCAATATGCCCCAAGCATCTTGTATGGTCATGGCTTTGATAGCGTTCACAAATATAGGTTTGGCTTCTTTGGCAGCCTCCTCTGCTCCTCTATTAAGAGTCAACACAAACTTATCCACCTGATCATCTAATCCAATTTGTCGCAGCTTAGTTTCTACTTTCTGAACATCAGGAGGAAATGGAAGCTTAATCTGTGGGTTTTTAAAATATCCATCCAGTTTAGAAGCTTGGCCAGAACCTTTCGATATACCATTTATCAACGCCTCTTTAAGGCCAGAAGCTACTTGTTCTGAGGTTAGTGCATCATCACCTAAAGCGTCATTGATGGTGCCTAGGGTTTGATT
>CAYGNU010000021.1:18207-19821 GCA_964351175.1 uncultured Roseivirgaceae bacterium
AAGTCTCAATTAATGTCACTAGTTTTTGATTAATTTTGCCAGTGGTACATTAGATGAGTTCTATAAAGATGAAATAGATATTTGTTTTAAAAAGCTTCATGTTTTAATCTTTTATTTGAATAATCTGTTAATGACTAACAAAGTGCATATTTCGCAAATTAAGATAATCCTTTTAATATACTTTCAGATATTTACATTTCAATAATTGAATTACATGGCAAACGCAAAAGCAGAACTGCTCACCATTGGAGATGAAATCTTATTTGGTCAAATAACTGATACCAATTCGCAATGGATGAGCCAGGAGTTGGACAAAATTGGCATTCGTGTAGTTAGAAAAACCACCGTGGGCGACATTAAGAAAGATATGATGGATGCTTTTGCTGAAGCTGAAAAACGCGCTGACATTGTTTTGATAACAGGAGGTCTTGGTCCCACTAATGATGACCTAACCAAACCACTACTGGCAGAATACTTTAATTGTGAAATTGCTTTAGATGCAGAAGCCTTGGTTGAAGTAACAGAGTTTTTCAACAGCAAAGGCCGTGAACTTACCCCCATTAACAGAAAGCAGGCAGAGTTACCTGTTTGTTGTGAGCGTGTATCCAACAGGTTAGGAACTGCTCCGGGCATGTGGTTTGAGCGAAACGGAAAAGTATTTGTCTCTATGCCAGGTGTACCGCATGAGATGAAAACTATGATGAAAGATATCGTCATACCGAAATTACAAGGTCATTTTAAAACTGATGTTATTTACCATAAGATCATTAAAACCATTGGTATAGGGGAGTCTTGGCTAGCAGACGAGATCAAGGTATGGGAAGATGCATTACCTGAACATATCAAATTAGCTTACTTACCTAGTTTAGGAGAAGTTAAGTTGAGGTTAACCGCTGTTGGGCCAGATATGGATACCTTGAAAAATGAGGTGGAAGATCAAATTACAGAATTGAAGAAATATGCCTGGAAGTACATTTATGGATATAATCAGGATAGCATTGCTGAGGCTGTTGGCAATATGCTGAAAGAACGTGGCAAAACATTGTCGGTGGCAGAAAGCTGCAGTGGGGGTTATTTATCACATCTTCTTACTACTGTAGCAGGTAGTTCAAGCTTTTATATGGGCTCGGTCATACCCTATCAATATGAATTAAAAGTAAGTCAATTAGGAGTGAGCCAAGAAACGCTTAATACTTATGGTGCGGTAAGCGAAGAAACGATTATTGAAATGGCCGAAAATGTGCGCACCCGACTAAATGCCGATTATGGGGTGGCCACGAGTGGCATTGCTGGACCGGGAGGAGGTACAGATGATAAACCAGTGGGCACCGTTTGGATCGCGATAGCTGATGGAGAACAGACAGTTACAAGAAAATTACAACTTTGGAAAGACAGAGATGTTAACATTAGAGCCACTGCGATGGCAGTGCTCAATCTTATCAGGATAACTTTATCGAAATCGATTGAGATAAAAAACTAAAATGCTAAATTTGCACCCAAATTCGGGTAGAACACTTTATTTATAATAAATGGCACTAGTAGAACTAATAATGCCCAAAATGGGCGAAAGTATAATGGAAGCCACCGTGCTTACATGGTTAAAAAAAGAAGGCG
>CAYGNU010000022.1:0-19046 GCA_964351175.1 uncultured Roseivirgaceae bacterium
AATATGAGACTACTAACTGTCATATTCCTTATGTTTTCTGCTTTCAGCAGTTATGCACAAATAGGAAAATTCTTAAAGGAGAAGGCTAAAAATCTAGCTTCTGAAGAAAATATAAAAAAACTCAAAGGGGTTGCCGGAGATAAGCTAGAGGAGGCAAGAGCCGGAATGGACTCTACGAGTTTTAGTTTTGCCATTTCTGTAAACGATAACGCGGATTTTTTTGATACTGATACTGGTAGCGATAAAGTATTAAAGGCTTTCACCAATTTTAATACTAGAGAAGAAGCTACTGAAGAAGATAAGGCTAGAAGCATGCTAGATGCGGGTGAGCTGGCTTATGCTAAAGGGTATTACAAAAAGGCAGAACTATTGCTAACAAGTGCAATGCTGACATATGAAGCCAATAGCATAAGTGGCGTTAATTATTTTACTACCATTTCTGATTTGGGCTTGCTTTATAGTACTATGGGAAGATATGCTAAGGCTGAGGAGTTTAATCTTAAAGCGTTGGAGGAAAGAAAGGCAGAGCTTGGAGAAAAAAGCGCTGGCTACGGAGCCTCATTAAATAATTTGGCAGTGCTGCAAAAGGAAACTGGAAGATATAATGAAGCAGAAAAGAATGCTAAAGAGGCTGTCGAAGTACTTCGTCATGCCTCTGGTGCTGAGAGCATGCCATTAGCTATTGCCTTGAATAATCAAGCGATGTTGTATCAGGCGGTAGGCAGGTACGAAAAGGCTGATGAAATATTAGGACAAGCGATAGGCATTTCTGAGAAACTACAAAGTGAAAAGTCCAATAACCATCAGAAGTTTATGTCTAATCAGGCATACTTATACCAAGAAATGGGGAAGTATGCTAAGTCAGAAGAAATTTATAATAATTTAATACAACTGAAGAAACGTAGATTAGGTTCTAGTCATCCTGATTACGCACATACCATTAGTAACTTGGCTTCTCTCTACATACAGATGGGTAAGGTTGAGAAAGTTGAAGAACTACTAAAAGAGGCAAGTGAAATTTATAAGAAGAAATTTGGTGAGGAACACAACTTATACGCAAGTTCACTCAGCGATTTAGGTAACTTCTACAGGTATTCTAAAAGATATGATGAAGCTAAGCCATTGTTAAAAGAATCGGTAGAAATAAAGTTAAAAGCACTGGGAAAAGACCATCCTGAGTATGTACAGGGAAAAGAGGATGTGGCCATTGTGGAGTGGAAACTTGGAAATATTTCTGAAGCTAAGACCCTCTATTTAGAAACACTCAATCAATCGCTTGATTTTATAAACGAATACTTCCCACCCATGAGTGAGTCTGAGAAAACTAAATATTGGGACAAACTGAGACCGCGATTTGAAAGGTTTTATTCATTTGCTTTTGATCAAAGCGAAACAGATAAGACATTAGCGAAAGCTGCCTATGAATTTCATATTGCCACAAAAGGGCTTTTGTTAAACGCTACTAACAAGATTAAAAGCAAAATTATTAATAGCGGAGACCAATCCCTGATTGATGAGTATTTGCTCTGGATAGACCAAAAGCAGACTCTAGCCCAGTACTATGCTTATTCTAAAGAGGAACTAGCCCAACAGCATATCAATAGAGACTCTTTAGAGTCGGCAGCAAACCAATCCGAAAAGAGACTTTCAGAAAAATCGGATTTATTCACTGCTGGCTATCAATTGAATCAGGTAAGTTTTGATGACGTGAAGGGTAAGTTAAAAGATGGGCAAGGTGCTATTGAGTTGATTAGGTTTCGATATTTTGACAATACTTGGACTGAGGAAGTACACTATGCTGCGCTGGTGCTGTCCAGCACCACATCCGTTCCGGATGTTGCCATTTTAAAAAATGGCGCGCAGCTCGAAGGACGTTATTTTAAATATTATAATAATGTCATTCATCAAAAGCTGGCCGATGATTATTCTTATGATCAATATTGGGCACCAATTTCAAAACTAGTTTTAGGTAAACGCGAATTGTATGTATCAACAGATGGTATTTATAATCAGATTAACATCAATACATTATCTAAAGATGGTAGGTCTTTGTTGGAGCAGTTTAATATTCAATTTTTGGGTAGCACTAAAAATATCGGATCAAATAGTAATGGAACAGTATCGAAAAATTTATTTTTAATTGGGAACCCAACTTTTGGTGGCAGTGAAATTTCTCCACTGCCGGGAACAAAAAGTGAGTTGGCTGCCATATCCAAATTGATGACTGCCCGTGGTTATAAGATTAGTCAATATACTACTGCAGATGCAACAGAAGCAAACATCAAGAAAGTTGATAACCCTTCGATTTTGCATATCGCTACTCATGGATATTTTCTTCAAGATGTTGAAGGTAATACTGAAAAAGTGTTTGGTGTAAGCGCGGAAAGCGCCAAGAATAATCCGCTTTTAAGATCAGGTTTATTGTTAGCTAATGCTGGTAAATTAGGTGAGGAGATGGCCTCACTTAATGATAGTAATAATGGCGTACTCACCGCCTATGAGGCAACCAATCTAAAACTTGATAACACCAATCTGGTGGTTTTAAGCGCTTGCGAAACAGCAGTAGGCGATGTAAAAGCAGGAGAAGGAGTTTATGGACTTCAGCGTGCATTTATGAGTGCAGGAGCTAAGTCATTGCTCATGAGTTTATGGAAAGTAAGTGATGAAGCCACCCAAGAGTTAATGACTGGTTTTTATGCCAACTGGTTGAAATCTGGTAATAGACAGCAGGCTTTTAAGCAGGCCCAGTTATCACTGAAGACTAAATACAAAGAACCGTACTATTGGGGAGCCTTTGTGCTGCTGGAAAATTAAATAATAGATGAAAATGAATTCAATTATTATCTCATTGAGGAAATTTATGTTGTTAATATTCAAACGATATTGACAATCGTTTGCGCATCATGTAGATTAGATTAATTAATTTAATTATTCACTCTTTGCTTGCAAACCTCCCTGATGAAGAATTGGGGAGGTTTTTTTAATTATCTTCTTCTTTTAGTTCAAGTGCTGTAAAATCAGCGAAGCACTTCTGAATTACCATTGTTATTTCGTAGTCAGAGGAACGGCTTATAAAGGAATCTTCAATCTTACAGAACTTCATAAAATCTTCAACCTTATCTTCAGGAATGCCAGTAACCTCCATAACAATAGTTTCATTATACTTAGCACGGATCATTTTTTGAAAATCATAATCAGAAGAAACTTCCATTAGCTTTTTCTGTTCCTTATGCTCTTTGCTAAACAAGTTGCCAAGAGCGGTAAGCGGACCTCCAATGGCTAGGCCTCCATTCTCAGCACTTCGATATGTTTTCACACCAGGGATTCTCAATCCTGTATTTTTATCTTCTAAAGGCACGTCTGCGTTAATAAGTGCTCTTTTAAGGGCATGCTCATCTTTGAAGGCAAAAATCTTAACAGTTTCTAACTCCAATGTAGAGTGTCTTAGTTCCACTGTTACGACAAGTTTGTTAGTGGTCACATTTTCTTTTAGAGTAAAGTGGTATTTTTCAAAGCCAATAGCAGAAAACATAAGTGTGTCATCTTTAGCCATTTTAATCCAAAATCGACCTTCGGTATTACTGACAAAACCCTGATTTGTTCTAAGATTAACAACATGCACATAAGGTACCGCTTCATTAGATTCAGGGTCAAGAATTTCACCTATAATCTCAATGGGCGGATTTTGAGCAAACACGGTCAGAGATAAGCAAAATATTAAGGTGGAGAGCAAAAACTTCATCACATTAAAGATACGTATCTGTAGGATGAAAGGATACAATTTTCATGAATTCGAGTATTTTTAACTATAGCTCAGGATTTTTATATCTTTACTTTTCAAAACCAACATTTATGAAGCATATATCAGTACTTATCTTTCTTGTCTTTAGTTCTACAGTTTTACTTTCTCAAGAATATAGCCAGAGATATGAATTGGTTAATCTAGGTAGAGATGTAAATACTGCATATCATGAAGGAGCTCCAGTAGTTTCAGCAGATGGTAAAACGCTATACTTCTTTGTACACAATCACCCTGATAATACTTATGGCAAAGAAGGAAGCCAGGATATATGGTATTCAGAGATGGGTGAAGATGGAATGTGGGGCAAAGCTCAACATATGGGTAAGCCTCTTAATGACCATAAAGCCAATCAGGTATTTACGGTAATGCCAGACAATCAGACCCTATTCATACGTGGCGGATCGGGCAGAAATAATGAAGGGTTTTCATTTACTCACAAAGAAGGTGATACCTGGAGTAAACCTGATGATATTGACGTTGATGACTTCAAAAATATGCAGAAGGGTAAATTTTATGGAGCCACTATGTCTACTGATGCAAAATTTATGATTTTGTATTTCAGTGAAAAAGAGAACAGTGAGTTTAATGACCTTTATTTAAGTAAGAATTTAGGTGATAACAAATGGTCTAGACCAGTAAAACTAGGCGCTAATTTGAATACATCAAGGGATGAATTCGCGCCTTTTCTAGCACCAGATGATAAGACACTTTACTTTTCTAGTACAAGAAAGGATATGGGTATAGGATATTCAGACATTTATAAATCTGTTCGATTAGATGATACATGGCAAAATTGGTCAGATCCTGTTAATGTAGGACGACCATTAAATACAAGGGCATATGATGCTTATATGTCAGTTGATAATAATAACAATGTATTCACAACTCAATCGGGAAATACAATTGATGGTGGAAATTTAGATATATTCTGGCTTCAGCTGAAGGACATTCACATCAATTTGAAGGGGATAGTTTTAGATGAAAAAACAGGCTTGGGGATACCTAATGCAGAACTTACATTGACAAGAAATGGTGAAATTATAGATACATTAAAAGCATCTCCTGATGCTACCTATGCCTTGGTTCTGCTGGAGGGCAATGGTGACTTTGTATTAAATTCATCAGCCATTGATTATAATCCAGGCATAACGGAGTTTACTTTGGGTGAAGTAGTGCATGATACTACAGTAATAAAAGATGTACGCATGTTACCTATTAAGAAAATGGTGATGATGAGTGGTATTGTATATGATGAAAAGACCAAGGAGCCATTAACTGCTCAACTTAATATTTCTTTAGATGGAGGAAATGTAAATAGAAATTTGAAATCTTCTGATGTTGGATTCTACCAAATGGAGTTGCCTAAAACTGGTTTATATAGAATAGCGGCAAAAGCTGAAGGCTATCTCAATGCTACTGATAGTGTTGAACATAGTGATAGCGAAATGCTATCATATACAAAGGATATCTATCTAAAACCCATAGAAATTGGCACTACAGTACGATTGAATAACATCTTTTTTGACTTTGATAAAACTACCTTGAAATCAGAATCTTTTGTAGAACTTGATAAAGTAGTAGAGTTTTTGACTTCCAATTCTTCCTTAGAAATTGAAATCGCTGGTCATACTGATAGCAAAGGTTCTGATGATTATAATTTAAATCTTTCTCAAGGCAGAGCGCAAGCGGTTGTGGATTATCTTATCGAGCAAGGGATTGATAGTTATAGACTTGTGGCTAAAGGTTATGGAGAAACTGTTCCATTGGAGTCTAATGAAACTGATGAAGGGAGAGCTTTTAATAGAAGAGTAGAGTTTACAGTGCTAAAGAAATGATTTAAACTGATTTTTGTCACTTGAAATAATCATTGAGGTACTTAGATTTGATAATAAAAATTAAAATCAATAGATATGAAAGCAAATATGGGAACTGCAGATAGAGTTATTAGAATCATCATTGCAGTAGTTATTGGATATCTTTATTATGTTGGATTGTTGAGTGGAACTGTAGCAATCATTTTAGGAGTTTTGGCTGTGGTATTTTTGGCAACAAGCTTTGTTAGTGTCTGCCCTCTATACCTTCCTTTTGGTTTATCTACGAGGAAGAAGTCCTAGTCTTCGATTCTAACATCATATATAGTAAACTCAGGTTTAATCCTTCTGGTAGAAGTTTTATTAAAAAACTCAAGTTTACCAACCCTTAAGGTGTTGGTGCAACAACGGCTATCGCTGCTGTACGTATAGCCAACACCTACTGTGTCAATAAATGTTCCATTATACCTGAGAAGAAGGGTGTCTGGGTTGTCAAATTCAGTTGATATTGCCATTAAATTGACTATGTGGAAAGTGTCTTCCTCGAGCTCAACTCGTGATACCTCGTAGGTATTCCCAATGAGATCTGAAAAAGCTATCAGGGAAGGATCTTTATTAATCTCTTGTCTTAGAGTATCTACAAATCTAAAACGAGTGGAAAAATCATTTGGACATTCATCGCATTTGGAGCAAGCCACTAGCCCTAAAACCAACAATAAGACAATTATTAAGCCATATTTGTCTATTTTCATTTTATTCTTTCTTCCTTTCACAGCTAATCACAGTAGCGAATTTAAGGAAACAATCTTATTATTTAAATATTCTTATAAAAGATGAAGGTCAGCTAGTGAACTGACCTTCATCTTATTAGTTTATTATATGATTATTTACTCACCATTATTCTTATTGTGCCAATTTCCAAACCTCGTTGCTTAAGTCTAAGAAGGTAAGTACCGTTTTGATATTGGCTCACAGGAATAGTCAATTCGCCTGATTTATTGATTTGATCAACAGTGTAATTTCCTTGAAATACCCGCTGCCCATTTGTTGAAATCAACTCTAACTCTAAATTTCCTTTAATATTAAAATCTTTGTTAAATAATATATTTATATTTTCAACTGAAGGGTTAGGATAAATATTAACGGCTCTAATTAAATCCTTAAGTACTCCCGTTGTTGAAAGAATAGTTACGGAGATTTTTCCCTCATCTACCAAAGCTTCAAGACTATAGTTGTTGTTTTTGGTATCCTCAATTACCAAATCAATATTGGTTAGCGTATCCATAGGATAGCCAGGGTATTGAATGTTTATTCTATAATTATCAGCAGGTAGATTTTCAAAGATAAACTCTCCATTATCATTGGTGAATACATATTGAACAAGATCATAAACTATATCCTCACCACGACCTGTTCTTCGTGCTCTTCGCATTGAAACTCCTGCAGCTCTCACTCTTCCTCTTGCTTCAATTCTACCTCCTGAATTCTCTTGATCCAACTCTTCTTCAAGAAAACCTGCCACTATTCCTAATCCTGTTTCTTCTTTTGGATCTTCAATAAGAGATATATTGAAGTTTGGATTATTTGCTTCAATAAGTAGAGTATCAGCTTCCTCCCATAGATCTGTAGCTTGAAAGTAGGTAGGCAACTGACCTGGAAAATCCGCGGAATTTGGTTTGCCTAATGCCAGGTAATCCCCTATTACTATATTACTAAAGGTAAAATTCCCTTGGTTATTTAATATTGTGGATAATGTATCAAAGGCTGTTGCCTCTTGATTAATTTCAAATAATAACACTTCTCCATTGGTTACAGGCGCTCCAGTGGAAGTTAAAATTTGTCCAGAGGCTGTAGTGGTTTCTGCCGTAAATACTATCCTCTGAGGAACACCTCTTACTCCATTTGCATCTTTGGGCCATATCATCATACTTATAGTTGCTCCAGGGCTTATTTTACCAAGTTTAGGTCTGAATAAAACTTCAACTGGGTTGCCGGGCACTAGCCTTCTTACAGTTCCTTTTTGTTTAAGGCTACCCCCTTCACCTAGGCGATAGTTTAGGAAATTTATGTCAGCATTAGATTCGTTTTTAGCTTGGACATTTATTCTTATCCTACCTATATCATTCAAAGTATAAATATGAGGAATAGGTGCTATACCCGATAATACATAAGGATCAGGCCCAGAGAACGCTCCAGCATTTGCTGCCGATTGAAAGTCATTGTCGATTGACAATGTGCCGCTATTGTTTTCAAAATTGGCAGCCGCGTAATCTAGAGTACCAGATACAGTATTTGCAGTCCCCTGGTATACATTGATTATGTTGTTAGTTAGTGTGACATCTTCAATGCTGTCAGTAAAAATTCCAATGGTATTTCTGTCAAAAACTATATTGGTCATATCATTTCTTTCAGCTGTAGCTCTTGCAAAGAATGTGGTTACAGTATCAATTATATTATTCGATATAGTTATATCTTGATAAGATCTACTAGTATTCTTTGCAGGAGTAGAAGCGAAATTGAATTGTCCTATAAAATTCTTACTGATTGTATGATTTCTATTATCATCATTTAAACTAAGGTTATCAATGCGATTATGACTTAACGTCACATTAGTTAATGTATCATTAATAGCCGAAGCTTGATTGTTCATTATTACTGACCCTAAGTTTAAACCGCTTACAACACTTCCTTCTGCTCCTTTTTTAAACAAAAGTTGATTAACAAATGCTGAATCTGTTACAGCTTGAGTTTCTGGGTTTTCTGAAAGAAAGTAACCTGGCCCATATATCACTCTAGGTAATTCAAATAGTTTGCCACCAATATTATAAGGGATATCAGAACCCATTACATACAAGGTATCACCTGCATTTGTACCATAAGTTGCGGCATAAAGGGTTTTGAAATTAGCAACTGATCCAGGCTGATTATCGACTGTCCATGATTTTGGAGCTCCAGAAAAAGCAACATTATAAAAAGGTGTCCTTAGTATGAAATCAGGAACTGCTGGGTTAGTTACATAGGCAAAGTACCCACCTAGATCACTTAATTTAGCTGATGATATTGTGTAGTCTGTTGTTGTTGCTATTGAATCAGTAGTATTCCTAACCCATTGGTATTGGTTTCCATTAGCTGTATAACTATTAATTAAATTTCTTGAACCTCCTTCATCTACTTCTAAATATTGATTAGCTCTTTGGTTTTGAAAATCATAATTAAATACGGGTATTGATAAGTTTGGGACTATAGAATTGAAATCAAGTTGGTTTCTTGAAATAGACAGTTCTTCAATTAGTGGAGCGGAACTAAAATCGGGGATGTTTTGAAATTTATTACCATCAACATTTAGGGCCCTTAAGTTTGGTAAAGCAGTGAATTCGGTAGGTAAATCACCACTCAGATCATTATTCCATAAATAGATATTATCTAATTGTGTCCAGTTATCTACACCCGCTCCATCAAGAGTGCCAGTAAAACCTTTATTTCCTAAAGAAAGACCAACAAGGTTAGTAAGACTGTATAAATCGGTTGGAAAAGCACCACCTCTTGGTAAAGTTTGATCAAGTCTCAAATCAACTAATTGCGTAAAAGTTGCAAGATCAGATGGGAAGAGAACTTCCAAATCTGTATTACCACCTAAAATGATACTAGTTAATGTTGGTATTCGCCAAATAGCATCTGGAAATGTGCCTTGCAATTGACAGTTTTCTAAATTCAAACTAGTTAAAGAGATTAGAGAACTTAACTCCGTGGGTACTGAAGTATTCAATGCATTGTTGAAGAGTGTTAATTCTTGTAGATTAGTAAGAGCACCTAGCTGTATCGGAATAGCGCCTGTCAATTGATTGTTTCCAACATTTAAAACAATTAACCCAGTAAGATTACCCAGTTCTACAGGAATTGAACCTGTCAATAGGGCATTTTCCATTTGAATGAATTGTAATGATTGCATCGAGCCTATTTCTGCCGGAATGGCGTCATTAATAGGATTATTGTTAAACTCAATATACCTAGCCGCTGTTAGGTTTCCGATTGAAGCGGGCAAAGGCCCTGTTATCTGGTTGTTATTAAAAGCCAAACCCTCCAATGCAGTTAAATTTCCAATTTCATTAGGCAATGGTCCAGAAAAACTATTATCTGTAACATAAAACCTTGAAAGACTAGCCATATCACCAATACTGCTGGGGATACTTCCAGACATTTGATTACCCCAGATAGCAAATTCAGTCAAATTATCAAGGTTACCTATTGTATTAGGAAGAGTTCCACTAATAAAATTTCCACCCAACTCTAATAGTGTTAACTCACTTAAATTTGTGATTGATTGCGGAAAATTACCGGTTAGATTGTTTGAAGTTAACCTTAAAGCTGTCACTCTATTACCAACAACGTCCACATTGTTCCAAGTATTTACATTGGATACAAGCCAATTACCGTTATCTGTCCAATTAGCACCATCCGTTTTATTGTATAGTTCCACTAAGGCTAACGAATCACTTTCTAATGTTAATCCATCTAAAAGTAAAATGGCTTCAGAAGCTGCCGCGCAACCACCCGATCCTGATACTTCTACATAATAGGAACCATTTGTATTAACAGTAATATTATTTGCTATTGAATCAGTCATTATTACTCCGTCTTTATACCATTGAAAAGTATAAATAGCGTCACTTGGATCATATGCTGTTAATGTTTCAGTAGGATCTAGTACACCTGTTTGAGTAGTTATATCTGCAATAGCTATTGGTCTATTCGGTATCCATTGTGCGGCTACTACATTCTTTCCATTGCCTCCTATCAGTGAAGCGCTGAAATAGGTATCCGTAGCATCGTCATATTGTGCACTATAGCCAAAGTTGCTCTCTGCTGAAATATTATTTCCTGGGTTAGGGTCTATTGAACCATCAATAGGAGCTACACCATAGACATAATGTCCAGCTAAAGGTGGGTATACTTGTAAAGTGTTTCCATAATAAAGAGAATCAGTTACAAGTTGAGCACCTATGTATAATGCAGTTGCGCTAGCACTATATACTATAGTTGTAGCATACTCATCAATAGTACTTGGACCACCTAGTTGATTTGCCCAAAGGAAGTTGCCATTAGTGTCCATCGCTCCAATTAAGGCGTCAGTACTACCATTACCTGTAGACGCACTATTGATTAAATTTCCCTGAACATTTATAGCGTCACGAAATGATCCAGCGTAAAAAATATTACCGCCTGTATCAAAATCTATATCATAAATATTGCTAAAGCTTCCAGGAGTTTGGCCTTCAAAACCTTGCAGCCATATTTCACTTCCGTCTAACGGGTCCAATTTAGCTATATAAGGACTAGCTATAGTATTATCCGCAGCTGTGTAAGGAGTTCCTCCGAAACTTATAGAACCAGTATAACGACCTGCAAGTACTATTTCATTAGTTGGAGATATTGCCACCGTCCAGGCTCTCCCTCTTCCGGTAGAACCAGTCGATTGCGTAGCCCATAGGTCAGTGCCATCAAATTCGTCTAAAGCCATGACAAATGTTTCTGAAGTACCCGAAGTAGTACCAAGTTGTATTCCACCTATATTTAATGAATCTGAAAAAGTACCAGTTAAAATTAGTCTCCCATTTCCGTCAAGATCTGCAGCGTATGGATTTACTTGAGCTTGAAATGGTATTGGACTATTATTTGTTATTGGTGTAATGTAGGAATTGGACCAAACCAGTGATCCATCAATTCCTGAATATGCCTCTACACTCAAATCGTTAATTGTATTTCCATTTGCGACCGATGTCGCTGCTACATATACATTATTAGCACTAACTGTTAACGCTGGATTAAATGTGAAATATGAAATCCCACTTAGTTTTCTAGACCATAATAACCCTCCAGTAATATCATGGGCCATGAGTACAAGGGCTGTTTCTCCGAGGCCAATGTCCTCTTGAAAATAAGTAGAATCTCCAATATTAATAGTGCCTACAAATCCAGCAAGTGAAAAAACCTGAGTTCCATTGCTTTCAACTTTCCAAACCGATAGATTTTCATCTTCCAAGATGATTAAATCTCCAGGACAAGTTTGAGCGAAAGAGTAGTAGGAAACAAAAAAAAGAAAGAGGGTAGTTAAAAGTCGATTCATAGACAGTTTTGATTAAATAAGCCTACAATTTAACTTTTGTGAAATCTATTTCCAAGGCTAATAATAAAAGTTCAAGTATTTTTTTAAATAATCACACTCAATAGATTTTTTAAGTTTTAAGACTAGGTTTATATCATTGGTTTTAATAACAATGATGTTTTCAGAATTGGGGTTATTCTTCACTTTATGCTCTCACATAGCATTCATTTTTCTTCTTTTGAGCTTAGTATCTGTTGTTGCTAATTCGCTTACGACCCTAACCCTTCACGCACTAATGTGTTAAAAATAGTATTTAGGTGATCATAGAGACATGCCCTACGACCACCCAAAACTCAATCAAACAACTAACTCTTTTTTTGCTAAATAAAAGTCCACACGTTCAATAGAATTATCCGCTAATCGGTCTTCCATTTCTTGCAACGTTTTTGGTGGTGGTACAATTACTTTATCTCCTTTTTTCCAATCTAGTGGCATCGCTACACTATACTTATCAGAAGTTTGTAAAGCCTCAAGGGCTCTTAATATTTCATTCATATTACGGCCAACATTAAGAGGATAGTACATGATAAGCCTCACTTTCTTCTTAGGGTCAATGAAAAATACAGCTCTTACTGCAGCAGTTTCACTCTCATTTGGTTGCAGCATTCCATAGAGTTTAGAAACCTTCATGTCTATGTCTGCAATAATTGGAAAATCGAAATACACTCCTGTATTGTTTCGAACATTATTTACCCAACCCAAGTGGGCATGTATACTATCAATACTTAATCCTAAAAGCTCAGTATTGAGCGCCTCAAACTCACCCTTTCTCAATGCAAAGCCACTCATTTCTGTGGTACACACGGGCGTGAAGTCAGCTGGGTGAGAAAACATTACAATCCATTTGTCTTTAGCAAATTCAGAAAGTGTGATTTCTCCTTTAGTGGTTTTAGCAGTAAATTCAGGTGCCTGATCGCCAATTCTTGGCATTTGAATAATGTTATTTTCTATATTATCTTCCATCGTCTTAATTTTTATTTGATTTACTCTAATTAACGATTAATGAGCCTTGTAAGACGTAACAAATGTTACGTTGGCGCCATATATTAAATTATAAGTATTCCAGCCAAAGACGTTACTTTCTTGTACCGCCATGCCCACCTGCTACTATCCTCATTATCCTGATATTCAAATAGATAAATTTGAAAAATTGAATGATTGGATTCTTCATGTAGGCCTTTTGTGCCTTAGTTATTTTTCTTACCATGTTATTAATATTTACTCTGGAATGAGCCACCAGAAGGGTTTCATTTTTGCTTTATAAATAAAGGCATAGTGCAATGCTAGTTTGACCCAATGACCCGCCAAACCAATGTCTCCAAATGTCTTTTTAATATCTCTGCCACCAGTCTTTTCAAATTTTTTGTAATCAGGAACTATAGGGTAGGTGGTAATGCTAATGCCGCTGCCAGTTGTTAAACCAAAACCTGCGGAGGCGATGCAGGCCGCTCCCATATTGCCCAATGAACCTTTATGATGTAAAGATTCTTTTCCATTCTTAATGGTGTCAATAATATTATCGGCCACAAGTTTGGCAGTGATACCAGATGGCATACCCGTTCTTGGAGGAGCAGGAAAAATTTCTGTGCCATTAGGACTTTTTCTTGGTTTGGAGATACTGTGCGGTGGCGCGAATGCAATACCAGGTGCAAAAATATTTGGATAGCTTGGGTTTTGATAGGTTTCAGGCCAGTCTTGCACTTTCCATTCATCATAAGGTTTAGGAGTGTAGTCAGCGTCCACAATCATAAAACCTTTAAAAAGTTTATCAGTAATATCCGCTCCTTCTTTGTTATATGCCTTAAATCCATGCCCTGAGAATGCAGGAATTAACATTGCAAAATCAAAAGATTCAGTCTTTATCTCTCCTTCTAGATTTTCATATCTCGCTGTACCCTCATCCACTTTTGTAACACCCGCTCCTAAAATCCACTCAATGCCTCTATCTTGAAAAACCATTTCCACCATCTCGCTGGATTTCATGGGTTTTCCACCATAAGATAATAGCATGCCGTCCATTCCAAAATCACCTAATGCTGGTTCATTAGAAATCCATTTAATATCTATCTTATCTCTAACCTTTCTTCTTCTTAGTTCTTGCTCAACGTTTAAAATATATTCAAATGCCGCTCCTTGACAAGTAGCTTTTGCATGTCCAGTACCAATTAAAACTTTTAGTTTCTCTTTTGAGTTTTTAGCTTTCTCAATTAGTTTTTCTAAACCGCTAGCAGCATGCTGAGCATGGTCATAGGTACAGACAGAATAAACATCATTTGTACCAGGATTCAAACCTTCAGTCTGTTCAAATGCTAACTTTGGACCAGTAGCATTAATGAGGTAATCATAAGTTACTTTTTCTTTTTCTCCCTTTTTTTCTCCAAAAACATACTCGACCGTGACGTAGGGTGAGTGCTCTGAATCACCTTCAGGATGAAAGGACAATACTTTAGCTTGTTTGAAATTTATACCTTTTTTTTTGTACAATGGTGGTAGAGGAAAAATAATTTCCTGGGGTTTCATTCTACCAATGCCCACCCATATGTTAGATGGTATCCACTGATAATTGTGGTTTGGTGAAACAACTAGCACCTCATGCTCCTTTGAAAGTTTTCTGCGCAAATGAGCGGCTGCAGTATGACCTGCTATTCCTGCTCCAAGTATTACTATTTTGGACATGCTATTTGTGTTTATTTACTTACCAAGATTACATATGTTATTTGATGTTTAATGCAACAAATGTTACACAAGGAGAAGGTGTTTTATTTCTATCTTTAGTAAAAACTTTAAATGATGAGACTATTAGCGATATCATTCTTTGTTCTGATGATAAGTAGTTGTACCAAACAAAAAGACAAGTCAGAACCAACAAGAGAAGAGGTAATAAATTTGGTGCAAACACAAGGTGAGAAAATATCTTTAGCAGCACAACAGGCACTGGGTAGTCAGCTTCAACAAGCAATGGCAGAAAATGGACCCGTTCATGCAGTGCAATTTTGTAATGCAGCAGCATTTATGATTATTGATACTTTAAAAACTGAATTAAGGGCTACTGTAAAGCGAGCTTCGTTACGGGCTAGGAACCCAAAAGATAAACCTACGCTAACGGAAAGAGCCATACTTGAAAAGTATTTGGTACAATTAGACAATGGAACTGAATTAAAACCATTCGTTGAAATACTTGACACTAAAGAGGTGCTTTTTGCAAAACCAATTTTACTGAACAATCCTATGTGTCTTAATTGTCATGGTAAAGTAGGAAATCAAGTTCAGATCGAGACGCATAATCTAATACAGGAACTATACCCTAACGATGAGGCAATGAACCATGAACTGGGAGATTTAAGAGGAATATGGAGTATTACATTTGCTGAGGACGAAGTGATAGCTTACTTAAAAAGTATTAAGTAAAGAGTTTCTTTACATCAATTGTGAATAGATTTTAATTGAGGAAAGGCTTTGTATATTTAGGTTAATTCAATCAATAAAATTAACTAATTAGACCTGATTAACTTGAGAGATGACCTGATTTGAACGTAACAAATGTTACTAATTGCTTCATATTATATTCGTCTATTTACATTATACAAATGTAAAAGAGCTATGAAAACTATTTATATTACTTTGCTAGGGTTGTTATTCACTTCGGCATCTTGTGATGATACTACCAATGAGATTAAGCCATATGAAAATGATCAAACAGTTACTCAAATTAATGCGCTACCAATGGAGCCTCTTAGTGATTTGGAAAAGGCTGCATTAATCTTCATGCGCGAAGAAGAAAAGCTTGCTCGTGACGTTTATGACTATCTTTTTGCCAAGTGGAATTCAAAATCATTTGATAATATTTCTTCAAGTGAGCAGACTCATATGGATGCAATACTTGCATTGATTAATAAATATGAATTGGTAGATCCTGCTGCCGATAACATACCTGGGATGTTTGTTAATTCTGACCTTCAAAAGCTTTATGATGATTTAATAGTAACAGGATCTTTGAGTCAGGAGGATGCGTTTAAAGTAGGAGCGGCCATTGAGGAAATTGATATCTTGGATCTTAAAAGTGAACTAGATACGAATGTCGATAATGAAGATATTATATTTGCGTTTGAAAACCTTATGAAAGGCTCAAGAAATCATCTGAGATCGTTTGTTCAAAACCTATCAAAATTAGGAATTGACTACACACCTCAGTACTTAACTCAAGAAGCATATGATGAAATTATCAATGCGGATATGGAGCAGGGAAGAGGAGCAAGAAAAGGTAAAGGAAGAAATAATTAAATGGGGGAACCTTATACTCATGAAACAGAAAATAAAAATATTGATTCATAGTCTTTTAGTAATCATTCTAACCATTCCGGTTGGGTGTAATAGTACTAATGGTCAAAAAGCTGAAATTGCTTCAGATAATAATACAACATCCTCAGAAGTATCAAACTTGCTATCTGTTAACTGCTATGCTTGTCACAATCCAAATACAAATTCTCATGACGAAATCTTAGCTCCACCACTTGCAGGTATTAAAATGAGATATAAGAATGCGACCAATGATAAGGAAGAATTCATTAATCGCATGTCAAGCTTTGTTTTTAATCCTAATGCGGAAGCAGCGTTAATGAAGGGTCCCATTAAAAGATTTGGATTAATGCCAAAAACAGCCTTAAGTGAAGATGAAATAAGGAAGATTGTTACTTACATCTATGAAAATGCGATAGAAGAACCAAGCTGGTTTAAAGAGCACGAAAAGGAAATGCATGGGGGTTAAGGATTAGTAAGATACAATTGATAATTTTAAGAAGGGGGTTTGATGATATTAAATTCTACAGTAACTCTATCTAATTGTATTTTGCTTTTATTTATACTTTATAGTGACCTCATGGGTTAATATAGTACATACATCTGATAATATCGTTGTTTAAACGCCAGTTATTCCTTGATACATTTGCAGTGTATAATTTAATACACATAATATGAAACAATTAACATTTTATTCTTCAATGTGGCCAGTGCCTTATAAATTAGATGGCGCTTCAAATTTTGCCCATACAGATGAACGTATCAAAGAATTGATTTTAAACAGTTCTTCTAACGTTTCACAAGAGGTTTCTGAAATGCATTTAAATATCACTAAATTTTCTGCCATAGATGAGAAAGGTCATGAACACCATATCATAGACTTTTCTGAAAATAACTTAATGCAATTTAAAAGTATGGCCTCAGGGCATTATATAAAATCAACTCACTTGCTTTCTTTGGAGCCAGGCAACTATACAACATTACGTTATTATTTGAGCAACGAAGACAATTGCCTAATTAAGAGTAATGGAGAAAAACTGAATGCTAACAATATTGAGTTTTTAGATTTTCAAATAAAAAATGGTTTAACAATTACACAAAATGATGCGTCAACAGTAAAACTATTGTTTGATTTTGCACCATTTAAATTTAGCAGACACTTTAAACCGCTTACTGATTGGTTTAAGAGTAAAAACATGCTTAATGAGAATTGGCCAGAGGTGGTTTATAACTATCTTGATTAGAATTAACTGATAGTTGAATAGTTATAAAAATTTAAATAAAGGGGGCTTTTGGCCCCTTTTGTTGTTAGTTTAACTGTTAAATAAGAGGAAAAGGTGGAATAATAAAGTTGAAAAAATAAATTGGCCATAAAGTATCTACGTTTTGAGGCGAACACTTACAATCACTTTAAAAAGTGAGCGGTTTTGGACGAATTGGAAGAACCCCAATTAGGGTAAACTAGTAACACACTGATCCTTAATGAATTGGTCGATAAGTACGTACGTTTTAGTATAATTGATAGGAAACCTACCAGCAGTGGTCATTTGACAGTTGAAGCTCATTACATCACCATTCGAAATAGCGTGAAAGTCACTTGTGGATCGATCGGCCGCATTACATGCGCTTGGTTGAGAAAAATCACGCAAAGGGTCTTGAACAATTTGAGTCATTTCTCTTTTTATTTTCTCAAGAAGCACTTTATCCTTTACAACTGTCTCCAATTGTTGGTCAGGAACAAACTCAATATCTCGTCCGATGTCTTTGTCAATCCTATAAATAACGTTAGTCAACTTGCCTGCTAGCACTAATGATTTCATTTCAAATACATGATTGTGGATCATCAAATTCTTATTTTGAGGTGCCAAATCACCATTCCAGATGTGTAATCTCAAATTCACATTCTTATTATTTGACCCAAGGCTAATCGCATAGAACCCTAATGGATGAATCTTAATGTCAAGACTTTCAATATGATTCATTAAATATTCACAAAGGAGTCTGAATACGCTTGAAACGTCAGAAGAACTGACTATTGAATTTTCCAATTTGTCCAATATGCTATCCATACGGGTTTTCAAAGTTGGTTACCTCTTTTAAGATCATCGATATGTCATTTTTTTCTACCAAAACTGCTAGATTAATTTCATCAAGCAAAGACATGATATTGCTTTCAGTAATATCCTTCTTGCCATGAAATGAAGTATTACCCAATAATTCAACTTGATTGAGGGTTTGTTTTAATTCTTCAAGCTGAGAGTAGTAGAAAAAGGTGTCTTTTTCATAGAATATTGCTGGCTCTAAGGGGTCTTCTTTTGTAATGATCGCTCCGTTCGATGATAAATCAGTTCTAAATAACGAAAAAGTGTTTTTAAGACCTAAAGTTATGTTTAATGAGGGCTGCTCACTTTTCCATATGTAACAACTTACAATTGTTGCAATTAAATCAATTTGTACACTTTTAATTGATCTCTTGCCTTTTGATTTTGACGTTCTCAACCCGTTCTTGTAATCCACATATTTCTTACACAAATCTTCGTTTCGAGGATCTATTATTATAATCGAAATATCTATGCTTTTATTTTTTTGTCTAGATAAATCAGCAAGATATGGCAAGGTTTGAGCTCTGGTATATCGACCACTACCTCCATTAAAAAACCATTTTTCTGTATCTGATCTGGCATTTACAATTGTATTTCCAATCTCTATTGGTTGCAATATTCTTATTTGGGCATTGTGTCTATTTTTTGGTGTTAACCAGAAGATAAAAGTTCCAAGTCCTATTGTTACTAATACACTCGTGAAAAGCTTTTCTAAAATTTGGTATGCTGTCTTGGAATCTAGAATAATATCTTCCCCGAGTATAAACGGAAGCAGAAAATACCTCAAGGAGAAAATGACAACCAGTAATAGACCGATTATTATGAAGAAATTTTTTCTGTTGTCTTTACTTTCTAGTTTCTCAATCATGAAT
>CAYGNU010000023.1:0-19028 GCA_964351175.1 uncultured Roseivirgaceae bacterium
TGTTTAAAGAGTCAGAAAATAACAAACAGTTAACAGGTCTGTGAGTCACAGACCTTAGAAAGGCGCTTGCGTTTTAGTAGATACCTTTCTTTTATTGAACCGTACTACTTTTGTATCTTTAGTAGCAAAGCATCAAGTCAATTGTACCATAAGTATAAAACAGTACTCACCAAAATTCCAACAGACCTTAAAGGCCTTGTAGCGGCATTTTTGGTATTCGCATTTTCCCCTTGCTTTGGGCAAGATTGGAATAACATCAACAGCCAAAGCATCACCCATTACCGAAATGGTGAATATGAAATAGCCGTAAAATTAGCCGATGAAGCACTGAAAATAGCCGCTAAAAAGTATGGAGAAGTTAGTGACCAGTACATTAACAGCTTATCCAATAAAGCCTATGCACAATCTGGTTTAGGCAACTACAATCAGGCCACAGATAATTTTAGAAAGGTGACGATACTTTGCTTTAAGCAATATTCCTTACCCCATGTTGTGCAAGTAGAATCGCTCACTGAGCTTGCGAAAACCTTCATTACCTTATCCGTTTATGACAGTGGCGCATTATATATTAACCAAGCCCGCTATGTTTTTAATACCATTTATGAAAAGAATCGAAATCATTATGATACCGCTATTTATGTTCTGGCGGATGCCTATTTCAAATTAAATAGTTTAGATGCCGGCTTGCACTATAGATTGGGTCAATTTGGAGAAGCTTATGATATACTAACACAACAACTCCAATTTATAAAAAACATTTACCCTGAGGAATATATAAACCTGGCTGATTATCAAATGACTATTAATAACCTCAGTACTTATGCCATGGCTGATGGAAATATGGAACTGGCCAAAAGATATGCATTGGATTATTACCTTTTAGTCAAAGATAGTGAGCGTAAAATTGATCTTATTCATGCGCTCCAAAATTTGGGCAGTACACATAGAAATACTGAAAACTATGATTCTGCCTTCTACTATTGGCATAAGACACTTGGCGAGATTTATAATAGTGAGTATGTGAACACGCCAATTCATAATATAACGCTGAGCAATATTGGAGAGCTGTATTTAAATTTGGAAGTCTATGATTCAGCCATTTATTACCTAACCAATGCCATTGAAATTCAAAATAAGAAAGAAGCATATGATCCCAATATTTACCAAACCACCTTATTTAATTTGGCAGAGGCCTATCACTGGGCTGGTAACTATGCCGCGGCCAATAAAGAATATGACATAGTTATTGATAATCTACTGAATGAAATAACGCACAACTTCACTTACTTAAGCGATGATGAGAAAATTTCATTCTATAAAAATCAACAATCGATTCTTGAGAGCTATGTCTTTTTTGCCTTAGAGGTATCAGGCGCGATAAAACTTCAGCAGTCTGAAAACCCATACATCAATCCAGAGATTGCAGGTACACTCTATGATCTGCAGCTAACCACTAAGGCGATTATACTTAACTCTAGTAAGCGCATGCGCGAAAATATTTTGAGTAGTAATGATACTACCCTTATAAAAATCTATTCGCTCTGGCAGAAACGAAAAAACGTTCTGGCACAAGAGTTAGTTGAGGGTAAAACTCCAGCTGAGGTACTCGAACAACTTAGAACGAGGATTGAAGAAAATGAAAAATGGCTGATAACAAATTCACGAAATTTTAAGGTAGGTTTCGCTAAAGAACGTATAATCTGGCAAGACATTCAGCAACAGCTTAAACCAGATGAAGCTGCAGTAGAAATTATTAGAATGGCCAATGGTCTAGTATATGGCACATTAATACTAACACCAGAAACAACTCACCAACCTGTCATCTCGTTGGTCATGAGTACCAAGTCAAAACACTTGGAGAAGGAATCCTTTAACGCTTATAAAAATGCCATTCAATATCAGTTAACTGATGAAATTTCGTATGCTACCTATTGGAAGCCCATTATTGATTCAATAATGTCACACATGCCTGCCAAATCAATGCCTAAAAGGATATATATATCCAATGATGGAATTTATAATCAGTTAAATATAAACGCCTTATATGACACAACAAGTCATCAATTTGTATTAGATCAAACGGAAATCATTACCCTTACCAACACCAAAGAAATCCTTAATAAACCAGAAAATAGAGATAATAAAATCCATAAAAAAATTGTCCTTTTTGGTGAACCTAGCTTTTCGAGTTACCCACATGAAAGAGCAGAATATGCGGCCTTACCTGGCTCAGGTAAAGAAGTGCAATTAATTAATGAAACCTTAGCATCAGCCGACTGGGATACACAGATTTATAAAGAAACAGCGGCCAATGAAAGTAATTTGAAAAGCATACAAAATATGAATGTACTTCATCTGGCAAGTCATGGTTTCTTCAAACCAAACGCCAATGAATCGTCCTTCTCTTTGATAGAAACGCTACTGCAGTCGGGCATTGTATTGGCCGGAGCAAATGACACTACCCACGTTGCTGAGGATGGAGTGCTAACGGCATACGAAGTAGTTAACCTCCCGCTGGATTCAACAGAACTGGTGGTGCTTTCTGCTTGTGAAACTGCGCAGGGCGTTAACAATCACGGTGAAGGTGTTTATGGATTACAACGAGCATTTAGAGTGGCCGGTGTAAATAATCTGATCATGAGCCTTTGGAAAGTAGACGATGAAGCTACCCAGAAATTGATGGTATCATTTTATGAACATTGGATAAAAACCAATGATATGAGAAAGGCTTTTACTACGGCCCAAAAAGAACTGCGTAAGGAATATCCTTCACCCTATTATTGGGGAGCATTTATACTCACTGGCATGTGACTACCATAATTTAAGATTTTGAAGCCTCCAATATATCTTTCGGCTTCATGATTTCTTTTGAATAGCCATTTTTAGTTACATTGATCATGGCTCGTCCCATCTGGGTAGAATTAACCACAGCATTTGGCGCTACAAGTTTGATAAGCTTAATCATCCACATCATGTAATCATAAAAGAACTGATAGAGTTTTGTACCAGACTTAATTCCTCGTAATGGAATAATGATTCCTGGTCGGAACATAAAAGCTTGCTTAAAACCCATTTGCAACAAGTCATTTTCCGTTTTCCCTTTAACTCTTGCCCACATTGTCCTACCCTTCTCACTACCATCAGTGCCATCACCAGACACATAAGTAATTGTCATTTGTGGACTAAGCTTATGTAATGTATTGGCCAACGCAATCGTATAATCATATGTTATTTCTGAGTATTTTTTTTCACTTAAACCTGCAGCACTAACGCCCATACACAGATAGGCTGCATCATATCCAGCTAATTGATCTTCAATGGCTGAGTAATCTGAAAAGTCTTCATGGATCACTTCAACCAACTTTGGATGCGTCATGCCAAGCGATCTACGATTAATGAGCAATACTTTGTGAACTTCTGGATGATCCAGACATTCTAAAAGTACGCCCTTTCCTACCATCCCTGTTGCACCAGTAATTATAACTTTCATGTTAATTAATATTTTTATGTGAGTACTTACTCATTTTAATTCTAAATTTTTTATTCCTTGTATTTGATCAAAAGTAAATCGACCATGGCATTCATGTCAAACGATGTTGTTAAAAAATGCCTGGTAGCCAAACCATCCAGTAATAAAAGAATAATTGCAGCTTCTTTTTCTGGTTCAATGTATCCTAGTTGAAGAAAGGCCTTGGTCAAGGCTTCCTGAAGTGGCTCCATCTTTACTTCATCATATTTCTCAGTTTCCCACTTCAACTTATACTGTAGTTTCCAAAAATTCGATTGCTCGGCATCATTAGCAATTATCTTGGCAATGTTAAAAGTCTTATTGATTACTTCTTGAGGGTCATTTTCTGAGATAATATCTGAAAAAAGGATTTTTATTCTTTCATGACCTTCTTCCATGATGGCATCGAGTAATCCTTCTTTATTAACAAAGTGCCTGAAGATTAGCCCTTCCGAAACACCAGCATTGGAAGCTATCTTACTAGTAGAGGTACTTTTAAAACCATCTTGAGCAAAAAGTGATAAAGCTGTTTCTAGTATTTTCTCCTTTCTTTCAGTCATTGAGTGAGTAATTACTTATAATAAGCACACTAGAATTATTTGAAAATAATTAATGCTCAAAAACCTAGTTATTGTTTTTCTATTCTTCCAGAATTTCGATTTCCACCCTGACATTTTGTTTTGCTCGAGTGCTGTTCTTATCATGAAGCATTCTCTTTCCTCCCCATGCCTTGATGTCCATTCTTTCTGAAGAAATACCTTGATCAACAAGATAGTCTCTAATAGTCTCAGCTCGTTGTTTTGAAAGTTGCTTTGCTGATCCAACCCCTTTTGGGTTGTTATCTGATAAGGAGAAATAATTATTTTCAAAAGTAGAGATAATCGGTCCTGCGTGCTTACCATTTACATGACCGTGAATTTTGATTTTCATACCTTCATTTTCCTTCAACATATTGAGTAAACTGTTTACTTCATACTTTGACTCTGGTTGCATAACAGCTGCATCTTTGAAATAAAAGACGTTGTACATGGTTATGATATCACCTTTTCGATATCTAACCAATTCAAACTTAATTGATGGCCCTTTTTCTGTGCTGTAAATTTCCGCGTTAGTAGCACCTTCAATAGGATTGTAATAATTAAATTCTTTTTGCTGTTTTCTAAATCCAAACACATCCGCAATCACAGTAAGTTGACCTGTTCCATTTTTAGGGTCATTAATTTTGACAAACTGTCCTGATTCTACAACATCTAATAACTTTGATCGCTCCGTATCTATAATCTGCACTTCTCCTTGTATGGACTGACGGTTGGTTGTATTGATCAAATCAAAATACACTGCTAACCTATCATCTTCCTCCTTTACAATCACTTCTTCTTCAGCAATTTGAACTTCTTCAGCTTCTGCGACTTGCTTAGTTTCTATTTCCATTTTTGTGACTTTTTCAACTTCTACTTCCTCAGTATCCTTTTCTGTATCCTTAAATCTTTCTGCATAGATACCGTCCAATGAATTAACCACTTCTTTCTTCATAACCGCAGTGGTTTTGTCCGCTTTAGCTTTTTGCTCAGGAGTTAGTGCAAGCCTAGCTTCGCTTGTTTTGACATGAACCCAAGTATCCTCAAAATTTTCCTTCTGACGAACCTCTCTCATTTTAGCAAGAGCCTCCTTAAAACTATCTGTATGATCTATATATACCAATATTAGGGAGCCCTTCTCATTGATTCCAAAACGTGCGTCATAACCCAGGTTAGAAACGTGCTTTGTTAATTTTAAAGCAAGGTCAACTTTATTAAGTGAGTATGCACCTACTACAACGGCATATCCTTTAGGAATATCTTTAGTTTGGGCATTTAAAGTGCACTGAAAAGTAACCATTAATATGGCCAATGATAATAATATTTTCATCTAGCTTTTCTCTTATTCTTCTAAAATTTCAATTTCAACGCGAACATTTTGTTCAGCATTAGTGCCATTCTTGTCATACAACATCTTCTTTCCACCCCATCCGATAATTTCCATTCTATCTTTTGCAATACCTTGATCTATCAACCAATGCTGTATGGTATAGGCTCTGTATTCAGATAGTTTTTTGGCGCTGGCTTTAGTTTCAAGATGTGACCCATTCAAACTGAAAAATGATTTATCATCCAAGTCTAAATGCTTGACAACTCCATGTGAGTTGCCATTGGTATGACCATGAATTTTAATCCTAATTTCTTCATTTTCTCGCATCATTGCTAACAACTGACTCAACTCTAAAACAGATTCCTCTTTCATAATGGCAGCATCAATATAGAAATACACGTTCCACATGGTCATAAAATCTCCTTTGTTATATCTTTTCAATGGAAAATCTATAATTATTGTATCACCAATTGTTGTGATGGCTTCATTGCCTTCGGCTAAAGGTTCATCTAAATCAATATTTACCTTTTCAATTCTATAACCAAATACATCAGTTGCAAATTGAACTCTATTGGTACCATTCTTAGGTGAATTCAAAGTCACCAGTTCTAGCGACTTTTCTGTACTTAAATCCTTGTTTCTTTCTAAGTCTATAACAGTAACATTACCTGCCACTTCATTTAGATCGGTAACATTATAGGTATTAAAATACAACCAAAATTTGCCAGCGGGTTTCGTTACTTTTGGTACTGACTTTTTAGTGGCAGCTGCTAACTTTTCCGCTTCCTCAGCTTCTTGAGCTAATCTTTGTTCTTTTTCTATTTCAGACTCTTCAACAGTCTCAGACATTTCCTCCATCTCATTAGAATTACTAGTAGATTGAGATTTCACTAATTGGTCAGAAGGTATATGGAGGCAATTAAAATTGCCATTATAGAGCCATGCATTTGAAAGTCCATTAAACTGGCTCCTTAAATCAATAACACGTTGACGTGCTTCCTCTACATCATTCGACTCAAAGGAATATACATAATACATGTTATTAAATTGATTCTGCCTAACTTTTGTATCCAATGATTTTTCCTTATAAAGATCAGCAAACTTGTCCGCATTTTTTTCGAGTGTAAATACTCCTAAAACAGCATAGCTTTTGACGCCATCAGGGATTTGAGCTAAACCCAGTTCAAATGTGAAGATGAATAGTAAAACAAAAAATAATTTCGATAGTTGGTTTTTCATTGTTACAGTGTTTATTCTTCAACAATCTCCACTTCCACTCGCACATTTTTATAAGCCTGAGTATCATGCTTATCATATATCATTTGCTTACCTCCCCAACCCTTAATATCCATTCTCTCAGGTGAAATGCCTTGTTCTATCAACCAGTTTTGAATAGTGTAGGCCCTATATAGTGAAAGTTTCTTAGCACTTCCATTATCTTCCTTATGATTGGCATTTAAAGAGAAGAAGTTTTTATCCTCTAGATCTAAATGTAATATTTTACCATGTGAATTGCCATTGGTATGTCCATGCAATTTAACTACTAGTTTTTCATTCTCTTTTAACATATCAAGTAGACTATTCAATTCGTAAATTGATTCAGGCCGCATGATGGCTGCATCTTTGAAAAAATACACATTATACATCACCAAAATATCTCCCTTTTTGAAGCGCTGGAGCTCAAAATCAACAATTATTGAGTCACCTATAGTATGTACATAATTCCGTGTAGTGTCATTAACAGGGTTATCCAAATCTATTGTTTGCTGAACCTCCCTAAACCCAAATATATCGGTAGCCAATTTAATTACATTATCACCATTTTTAGGGTCTTTGACTTCGGTAATTTCGTGAGACTTAGCAACCAACAGTTGCTTAGCTCTTACAGGATCAATTACATTAACTCTTCCTTTAACTTCCTTCATGTTTTTTGAATTAATTGTATTCAAATACACATGATAAGTGTTTTCCTTTTTAACTAAATTCTGTGATACCTCCTCTTCGATTGGCTGTTCTGATGAATCTTTTAGACCAACGGCATCAGATATACCAGCGTGCGCACTTTGATCCATTTTTGAAACAACCTCAGTTTCATTGCCAGTATTATTAGCAATAGCACTTTCCGAAGATTTAACGAGGCCATCTCTTCCTAACTCACCACGATAAACCCATACATCATAGAATTCAGGAAAACTCTCCTTAATTCTCTTGAATTCAACTGATGGTTTATCAACCTCCTCATAAACATAATACAAGTCCTTAGTAGGATGTATCTTGTACTTAGCGCTGATATTTTTTTTCTTGGCGTAGTCAATCAATTTTATAGCATTTTTCTCCATTGAAAATGCACCAATAACTACATAGCCGGGTGACTCTTGAGGTTCTTGCGTCTGACCACTGGTGCTCGATAATGCAATAAATAAAACAGCCAGCAAAAAATAACTTGTCAGTCGAGACCCCTTAATTATATTTTGAGGTTTCATGATAAAATAAAAAAATAGTCAATACAGTTTAAAAAATAGACGTTGTAATGTAATTATTTATAGTTATTGAACCAAATGAATAATCCTAAGTTATTCAATTTCAGGCTATTATGAGTTATTAATATTATTATTAAAATATATTATTATATTATTATAATATATGTGTTTGAATTTTTTAAACATTAAAAACTTAATCAATACCAATATGAACTTGTACTCATCGGTGAAATGTATAATTTTGGACACTATAAAACACAATTACATGAATTACTTAAAAAATACTTTGTCCCTTTTTATAATCATTTTGCTAATCTCAGCATGTGGAAAATCTAATTCAGACCAGCAAGAAATGGAGGTTGTTCAAGATGATATTCCTGAAGAGGTGAAAATAGAGAAAGCATTATACGATGAAGTGATGAATGTCCATGATGAAATGATGCCTAAAATGGAAAATATGATGAGCATTAAAGGTAAGCTGAAAGAGAAGGTAGACCTTTTAAAAGAAGAAGCAACTCAGGGTGCACTTGTAGAGGAATTAGAAAGTGCCATAAGCTCTTTGGAAACAGCAGATGAAGCTATGATGAAATGGATGCGTCAGTTTGATCCCAATACTGACAGCTTAAGTCATAATGAGATTGTGGAATACTACACTCTGCAGAAAAAGAAAATGGATAGTGTAAAAGTAATTATGAACGAAGCTATAGAAACAGCTTCTTCCAAAATAGAAGATTAATAATTAGCCTCCTTTTTGAGCAATCATTATTTCCATAAACCTTCCTAGCTTACCAGCTGGGAGAGCTTTTCTCTTAAACCAAAGTAAATATTCAACTGGAATATCTACAATTCTACGGCCTTTGTGTTTCCCGAAGGGCATTTTGTAATTCATCAGCTCGTGATATTCTTCATAGACCTTTTTGGGGTCAAAGGCTTCTTCCAATTGTAATTATTTTATAGACCATTTAAAGCCTAAATATAACTCTCTTCCATGAATTGGCCCATAGGCATATGAAGTATCAAACGAATTACTAAATCCAATATTTGCATTCGGATCATTATAGCCAACCAAAGGAGAAACGGATTGCCTAAAGTCAATCAAATTTTGAATGCCAAAATAGACATTGAAGCGCTCTTTAATATCTTTTGAAACTTGAAGGTTATGCAAACT
Organism: uncultured Roseivirgaceae bacterium; assembly: GCA_964351175.1. Classification (GTDB taxonomy): domain Bacteria; phylum Bacteroidota; class Bacteroidia; order Cytophagales; family Cyclobacteriaceae; genus Fulvivirga. The sequence continues at coordinate 9,065 of CAYGNU010000023.1, forward strand.
GTACGGTTTAGACACTTTCGGCCTTGGTTCAATTACTGCATTACCATTTTCATCAAGATCATATACTTCAGGAAGTGCCATTGGTCCTGTGACTCTAGCTGTATAAGCAATGGTCATTTTTGCCTTATTAAGTCTGTAATTAAGCGTTGCTACACCTGAATATTTCTGTGCAAATTCAATGTTTCTTTCTACCGCTATTCCCTGATCATTGGGTTCTGTTTCCGTTGCTTCCTGCCAATTAAAACCTATACTCAAACTTAATGGCCAATAAAAATCATGGGAAACAGTAAACCCTATGCCTCTAGTCAAGGCATGGCCAGTGGTATTTGCATACTCAATTTTATTAGGGTCGTCATAATTAGGAATAATCTTATTCTCGAAATAGGTATAATAGGCATCTATATCGATCATGCCTTGACTATTACCAATCGTGTACAAATGATTAAGATTGATGGCGCCATTCAAAGATCGTTCAGGCTTCAATTCTTCTGCAATAACCACCTCACGCTGGCCTGTAATAAAGGCATGGTCTTCTGTAAATAAATTGACCACTCTAAACCCGGTTCCAAAGTTTGTTCTTAGGGTGGTGCTTTCAACAGGTTTAAATTTCAGATTTAGTCTAGGCGAAAAAATGAATCCATGAAGCTCGTAATGATCCACTCTAGCACCCGCTAATACTGTGAATTTTGAATTGAGTTCCCATTCATTCTGAACAAAAACACCTGGTATATATTGATTGTCGGGTTTGTTCTTTAATACCTGATCAACTGAATCTTGGGTAGCCACAGTATTATCATCATATTGCTGGTACCGATTGGTTAATCCTACCAATAAATTATGATTGCCTAAGGCTTTGTTCCATACCAAATTGGCAAAGGCAATATTCTGATTGGCCTGATAATAATCAACACCATAATAACTATTCTGATCATGAGCACTCAGGGAATAATCAACTTTCAGATTTTCGGACGTATTGAAAGTATAACTGCCGAAAATCTCAGCCCTATTCGTGTAAATACTTTCGCCATAAACGGTACCAGAACCTCTTAATTGTCTATAGTTTCTATCCACTAAAAATTCCTCAACCCCGTTGCGCCTATCTTCATAATAGTATTTTGCGGCTATACTAAATTTCTTTTTGCTTGAGCGATTAATGTTCCATTTGGTAAATAATGAATATCGATCCATGTTAATGTTATCGCCAAAACCATCATCATTATCATCATCAAAATCATTGATATAGGCATAGTTTAATCCCACAAACCCATTCGCCCGCTTTGATTTTATGGACCCTGCTAAATTTCCAAAGGACTCCATGTGCGATGTACCCATAATATCAATTGAAAATATGGATTGATCAGCAGGATCTTTGGTAATTATATTGATCACACCAGCAACAGCTTCAGAGCCATAAAGTGTGGAACTAGGGCCTTTGATAACTTCAAAACGGTCGATGATCATGGAGGGGATTCCATTTAATCCATAAACAGAGGCCAAATTTCCATATATAGGAGTTCCATCCATCAAAATAGCAGTGTAGGGACCAGGAAGTCCATTTATACTGATACTATTTGTGAAGCAAACACCACAGGCCACTACTTCCTGAATACCATTCACCAATTTCACACCCTCGATAATGGAGGAAGCTGCTGCGGGCGTAAAGGTATTCATATAATCAGCGGTAATAACATCAACCTTTATGGGTGATTTGGATACAAAGGTGGGCTGCATGGTTCCAGTAACCACAATCTCTTCTAGTCCAAGATTGTCTACTTCTAGAAATACATTGAGCTCTTTATCTTCTCCATTTTTTAAAGTGATTGATTTCTGATTGGGCTTGTAGCCAACTGCTCTTATTTCTACTTTATACTCACCTTCGGGAATATTTTTTAAATGATAAAAACCATTAGTGTCTGCAGCGACACCAATCTCAGTGCCTAAAACCTGAATAGTAGCACCAAACAGCACGCCTTCATCTCCTTTCAACACGCCTTGGAGACTAGCCTGCGGAAAAGCACTAATTGCTATCAAAGAAAAAGTTAAGCCAAATAGTATACGCCTCATTATTCATTGAATATTTATACAAAACTAATATAAATATTATTACTTGTATAAATTTATTTTTAGTCTTATCTAAATTTAATAATGAATTGATAATAGTTGCTTATATTTATAGTCAATGGCCATTATTAGTAAGAAGAAAAACATTTACAAAATCAGTTCTGTACTGAGAGATTATCTAAACAGGCATGATCGAACGATTGAGTTACCTATTGACTATAAAGACCTTTTAAGATATAATAATTCTATCGCCCTCATCGACCAAAGAGGTAAGGATACTTTTTGGGAAACCGTTTTTTACTCTCAGAATGAAATGAATGACATTCACAACAGTGTAAAAACCATTTATGCTATTCTCAAGGCTGATGGTGATCTTTCTGTTATGGAGCATCTCTTTGTTGATAGAATTGATCTGTGCGTATTTGGCAATACTCAGCCTTTTAGAATCAGGATTGTGAATAGAATTAATGACAATTTCGACTATTTCTATATTAAGACTGCAGACGCCTCTCGTGTATATGGTTTGGAATTAGAACATCTCCTTTCACCTAATAGAATTAGTTATGTAGTACATGATCAAACATTGATAGAAGAACATATCATTGGCATACCTGGAGATCAGTTCATTAAATATCATTTGAATGACAAAAACTTAAATCAAATCAGGCTTGCCAAAGAATTTGTGAAATTTAACGAACGCTGTTTTGTACGCCTTTTAGGCGATATGCACTCTAGTAATTTCGTGATTGATATTACCCCTGATTTTGAAGAGGTAGACTATCGTCTTCGCGCTATTGATTTTGATCAACAGTCGTATGAAGGACGAAAAGCCATTTATCTACCTCAATATTTCAAACAAAATAATCCTTTAATAGAGATAGGTTTAAAGTGTATGACCCCAGAAACGGTAAAACAATACCAAAAAGAAGAGCGGTCTTTAATAGCTAACCGTTACAAGGCCAGTAAAGATAAAATCAATGAATTGTTAGCTGCTATGTCTACTGACAAAATTTCAACTCCAAAGAATGTAAAATCATTAGCAAAAGATCTTTCTAAGCATTATCATAATGATGATTTTCTAGACTGCAATACAATGGGCGAATTGGTAAGAAAAAGTCTAGAGACAGTTCTTAATCAGAAACCTACCTATCAATTTCCTTAGGCAATAACTCAATTCTATATATTGTTATATTTTTACATCTATGATCGTTGTTAAACCGAAAGTAAGTACACTTTTCTCTTTAGGTATTTTTGTGGCTGCTTGTATTTCAGTTGGTGGTTATACTTTTAGTATTCTGTTGACATCCAATAATCCGCAATGGTATCATTATGCCACCACCTCTTTTTTAGTGCCTTTGGGTCTGGGATTGTTGTTTAGAATGATATTTAAATACAAAGTAGTAAGCATTGGTAAGGAAAGTATCATCATCAAATTTCCAACAAGGTTTAGGATGAAGAACTATCCTCTGAAAGAGGTGAAAATGTGGCATGAGACGGCTATTAAAACTGCAGGTGGCAAGTACAAGGAAGTTGAAATCATTTTTACTGATTTAAAAAAACTCAGTCTCTCTATGCAGGAACACTCCAATTATTCTGATGTGATTAAGTATATGAACAAGAAGATATCTAAAAAACGTAAGTGATGCTCAGAAATATAGTACTGGTTGGGTTAGGGGGATTTATCGGAAGCACTTTGCGCTATCTTGTTTATCTTTTTGTTGATAAACGATTTATACATTCATTTCCTATTGCCACTTTCAGTGTCAATATAATCGGTAGTTTTTTATTAGGTTTACTAGTAGCGTTATCATTTAAAAATAACCTTCCTGAGTCCATGAGACTATTGTTAGCGGTAGGTCTTTGTGGTAGTTTCACCACTTTCTCAACCTTCGCAATGGAAAATTTCAGCCTGCTTTCTCAGAAAGATATCATGACCTCCTTCCTCTACATCAGTCTAAGTATAGTAATAGGATTGGCCGCTGCTTTTGCAGGACAGTGGGTCGGGAAGATGGGCTAATTCTAACTGTTAGAAACCGCAATTTTAGCCGCTAAACAATGATCAGGAATATCAAAGGCGTCAGTCAGTGCTATAGCATCCTCCCTTATTTCCCAGCTTAGTTGATTCACCATTTTTCTAATAGCTTTTGTTTTAACACCCGCCATGTAATCTTGCTCAAGATACCAACCACGGTTTTTCTCGATAGTGTGTAAAGCAAATAACTGAGCCAATTTAGCTAACACTTTCTTACAATCAGGATCTTCAGTATTTTCTACCTGCAACTGAAACTGCTCTAAAATAATACGCTCAACATAAGCCTTCCCTACATTCACCAAATGATGCCCACTTACATTGAAAGCATCAAAAGAGTCCATACCATCATCTATTAGACGCTTTAGACGTTGAGCTGCTGAACTCAAAATAGTTTCTTCTCTATACACAAAAGCTTTCATGTGAAAATCAAAATCAAGTAAATGCTCTGGATCCGTACTGCGAACGATTATCGGATTTTTCTCTGCAATACTCACTTTCGCCTTTTCAGCCACATAATTAAACACAGTTATCAGGTTCATATTATTGAACTCTTGCTTGAACTCAGTGAGCCTGTTTTTGGCCACCAATTGCATCAATACGGTATTATCCCCTTCAAAAGTGGTATACACATCGGTATCCGCTTTTAAAGACGGGATGCGATTCTCAAAAAGGTAGCCTTTTCCGCCACAGGCCTCACGGCATTCTTGTAAAGTAGCCGTGGTAAACCATGTAGTATATGCTTTTAATCCCGCTGCCAATGTTTCTATTTCCTGAGCATCCTCCTCGGTTTTTTTGAGGAATCTCTCGGTGAGGTATTGCAAACTAAAATGTAATCCATAGGCCGTTGCCAGTGGTGGAAGTAGTCTTCTTTGGTGGGTTCTATAGTTTAATATTGGCACTTCTTCCCCACTCTGTGGACCAAACTGCCTTCTTTCGTTTGAATACCTGATGGCTATGGTTAATCCTGATTTAGTGGCCGATAACGCTGAACGAGGAATACCAATTCTACCCCCTACCAAGGTGCCCAACATGGTAAAGAACCTGCGATTGTCACTTGTAATAGGACTGATGAACTCACCTTTATCATCAATACCAGCATATTTATCCAACATGTCATCAGCTGGAATTACTACATTATCAAACCAGATTTTACCATTATCCACGCCATTGAGACCCATTTTAGGTCCACAATCCTCTATTCTCACTCCTTGTTGATTTTTACCGTCCTTGGTTCTTATAGGTACCACAAAAGCACTGACACCGTAGTCGGTTGCATCAATTATCAATTTGGCAAATACAGTAGCCATTTGTCCATGAACCGCTGCGTTTCCTATGTATTCTTTACATGCTTTTTCATGTGGCGTATGAATAATGATGGTCTTTTTGTCATGGTTATAAGTAGCCGTTGTTTCAATGCCCTTCACATTGCTACCATGATTTGTTTCTGTCATCGCGAAACATCCGGGTAATTTTAAAGTGCCAATGTCTTTTAGGTATTTTTTATGATGTCGCTCAGTACCTAAAAAAAATACACTCATCCCCCAAAGGCCAAATTGAACGCCAAATTTTATCACCATACTCAAATCATGAAGACTTAAAGTTTCCATAATTGTGAAGTACCCTTTCATATCTCCCTGACCACCATAAGCTTTAGGGAAACCCCAACTTCCAAAACCATGGTCAGCTAGTTTTTTACAAAGTTTATAAACCTCATCTCTTTGTTGTGCCAAATCTCCGTAGGTGGGGTACGTAAACTCCTTATCACTAATCACCGCCTTGACCTTTTGAATAAGCTCGGCATTTTCCCCCTCTAGAATAGCTGTCATTTTTGAGGTATCAAAATTAGAGTCTGAAGCATGTCCACCAGTAACCGTTTCATGACCTTCCTGAAAAATGTAATTCACTTCATTGGAGATCATACCCAGTTTGCGTTCCGCTTCACGAAAGGCAGATAGGATGTCTTCTTCAATAACTATATCATGCCCGTTAGCGTGCTTCTTTACGAGATCAAGACCAAGATCGGTGAGAGTTTTGTTTTTGGTAATATCAGCGGTCAAGATTGTTTTTTTCCAATCCTTAAGTTCCTTTGGTTTTATAGGCTCTTTAGGATCGAGGTATTCCTTCAGAAACATCACATCACTATCAGAAAGCCACGCTTGACTTTCCAATAGTTCCTTCATGGTATCCTGCTCTAAATCAGTAAGAATAGAATCTGCCCAGAGGGCATAATACATGGGCAAGAACAAGTACAGCTTGGGGTTATTCTTGAGTTGTTCAGAATTGATCATGGTCTTATGGTTTAGGAGTTGGTGTATTTGCTGATATTAATTTACTTAACGTGACGTAGAATCACTTGTTTTTGGAGGGAATATGTTTTTCGGATAGGTCAGTGGTTAAGAGGCTTCACAACTGATGTGAATTAAGGAAACAAGATTTTTCACACAGAGGTCTGTGACACACAGACCTCCACATTCTTAGTCCACATCCTTGGTCTGTGACACACAGTCCAAATTCTACCCCGAGGTCTTTGGCTCAAAGACCTAGCATCCTATTAATTTACTTTTTACTAATTTTATTCAATGAGCGTATTTGACAAACCAAGAAACTCAAGAATGGAACTTGGTGAAGTGTATTTCTGGACAAGTACTATCAAAGACTGGAAGTCGCTTCTCAAGCAGGATAAATACAAGGAAGTTGTTCTTTTAGAATTAAAAAAGCTAGTTGAAAAGGGTTTAATCATTGTTTATGGATTTGTCATCATGCCAAACCATATCCATTTAATATGGGAATTAAAGCGAATAAATGGCAAAGAAATGCCTCATGCTAGTTTTAACAAGGCCACTGGACATTTGCTTATTAAAGACCTAAAGGCTAATCATCAAAATGTTCTACCACATTTTCAGGTTACTGAAAATGTGGTAGAACATATAGAATATGGCAGCGAGATCCTTTGGCCATTAACCTTAATAGTAAATCAATGGTTGAACAGAAACTAATTTATATCCATAATAATCCTTTACAGGAAAAATGGAATCTTGCTAGATTCACTGAAGAGTACAAGTGGTCTTCATCCGCATTCTATCAAAATGAGTCTTATGAATTTGGGATGATCACTCACTATTCAGAGAGGTTTGGTTAGATAGTCTGTGTGTCACAGACCATGGGTTAGATAAGGAATAGACTTATCTCTGTTATGGTCCTGCCGTAGCGCAGAGGAGACAACTTAACCATAATGCAAGTTTCCTAGGTTTGTGGTTAAGATTCCTACGGGATGACTTGCTTGATGGTAAGGAAATACTGTTGCTTTAGGTCTGTGTGCCACAGACCTTGGATCAAAATTCATTAAAAGCACTAAAGCAACTATATAGCGGGCATTACTGCTCCATCATATTTCTTTTTAATTTCCTGAAAGAACATCTTACTTATGTGCCCAATCATACCCATCCAATGATTCAAGACAAGCCTTCAATAGCTTAATACTATTTTCAATATCCTTTTTATGGGCCATTTCTATTACTTGGTGCAGGTGTCTAGTGGGGATTGACACCGCTCCTGAAATCGCCCCATTCTTACCCATGCGTTGGATACCGGCAGTGTCTGTTCCCCCTGCAGTTAGTAGCTCGGTCTGCCATTTGATCTTGTTCTTCTCTGCTATTTCCTTCATATAATCCACCATCCGATAATCACAGATGGTCATAGCATCCATAATTTTGATGGCTGTACCTTCGCCAAGAGAAGTTACCATTTCATGGGGTTGTGCGCCTGGCAAATCAAAAGCTATAGTAGTGTCTAATCCAAAACCAAAATCAGGGTTAATGGTATGAGCCGCCACATTTGCTCCTCTAATTCCTACTTCTTCCTGAACAGTAAACACGCCATAAACATCATAAGGCACTGACTTTAACTGCCGCAATGTTTCTATCAATACAAAAACAGAAACCCTATTATCAATAGATTTACAGTTCACGCACTCTCCCATTTCGATCAACTCACGCTCACGGGTGATAGGATTACCCACACTTACTATTTTTTCCACTTCTTTTTTCGGCATACCGAGATCAATAAAAAAGTCAGTGGTCTTTGGCATTTTATTACGCTCTTCAGGACTCATCACATGGATTGGCTTAGAACCCATCACCCCTATTACATCTTTCTTTCCATGAATAACCACGCGCTGTGCAGTCAAAGTTTTAGGGTCAAATCCGCCAAGCGTTGTAAATCTTACAAAGCCTTTATCATCAATATGGGTCACCATAAAACCAATCTCATCCATATGAGCACCAATCATGGCCTTTTTAGCATCACTCCTTCCCTTTTTCAGAGTGATGACATTACCCATATTATCTACTTCAACACTATCCACCAAAGGGGTAACTTCCTTAATAATCATGTTCCTGATTTTACTTTCGTAACCCGGAACTCCCGGTGCTTCACATATTTTCTTCAGTAGTTTTACGTTAATAGCCATAACAATAATTTTAAATGATAAGACTTCGAAGATAAGTCAATTTGGAGAAAATTATTCCAAATTTGCCCATGAAGAATCACAGCAACCTGACCGATTAGATGCCAAGAAAGAAGCAAGCGCAGAAACCAAAAAAATCATTCTTAAAAACAGCACTTAAATACCTAAGCCTCTTGTTTTTTGCAGGTTTAGGTCTGGCTATTGCTTTTGTGATGTTGATAAAGGCTGGCTTTTTTGGAGCACTGCCAAGTGATGAGTCACTTAAGAATATTCAGAATAACATTGCCACTGAGGTTTACAGTGCCGACAAGGTATTGCTTGGTCGTTTCTTTGTGCAAGAGCGTAATCCTACTCAATACAAAAACATCTCTCCCAATGTGATCAATGCATTAGTAGCAACAGAAGACGTCCGTTTCTTCTCACATAAAGGTGTTGACCCAAGAAGTCTTGTTCGCGTAATTCTAAGAACAGTAATCCTTCAGGATAGATCTGGTGGCGGAGGTAGCACGCTTAGTCAGCAATTAGCAAAAAATCTCTTCCCCAGAGACATGAAGAATAAGTTTGATATTGCTACCACTAAAATAAAAGAAGCGCTTATCGCTTTTCAACTCGAGAGCATTTATTCAAAAGAAGAAATATTAGAATTATATCTAAATACAGTTCCCTTCGGTGAGAATATTTATGGTATTGAAATGGCCTCAAAACGATTTTTCAATAAAAAAGCAGTTCAATTACATGTTCAAGAGGCGGCTGTTTTGGTAGGGATGTTAAAGGCGAACCACACGTACAACCCACGGCTATTTCCTGATAAATCAATAGTGAGGAGAAACGTGGTGATGAGTCAAATGGCCAAATACGAATATCTGACCAAAGAAGAATATGATTCTCTAAAAGTGCTGCCTATCGAAATTGATTACTACAAAATTTCACATAGCAGCGGATTAGCTACCTATTTCAGAGATTTCATCAAACCTGAGTTAATCAAATGGACTGAAGATAATACGAAAGAAGACGGCACTAACTATAATCTATTTACTGATGGACTGAAAATCTATACAACCATAGATTCTCGGATTCAAAAATATGCAGAGGCCTCCATGGCTCGAAATATGGCCAACCTACAACGACAGTTTAATGATCATTGGTCAAGACAAAAACCGTGGAGTACAAATCCTGATTTGCTGAACTCTGCCATCAAAAATTCTGATCATTATAAGTCATTGAAGAAGAAAGGACTGAGTCATGAGGACATTCTGAAAAAGATGAAGAAAAAGAATCCCATGGACATTTTCACGTGGGAAGGCTCGAAGGAAAAAGAAATATCATCCATCGATTCATTGCAGCATTATATGATGATGCTACAAACTCCGGTTGTAGCATTAGACCCTAATAATGGCGAGATAAGA